>JBKOYU010000185.1:0-6621 GCA_046725575.1 Actinomycetota bacterium
TTCCTCTACTGGAACCTCATGCTCAAGGGCCTCGCCTGAGCCCGACGGTGACGCGGTGACGCGGCTGGCGACGACGTCGAGGGTGGGTTAGCGAGTCGACGCGTAGACCCCGATGAGGCGACGTGATGGCGGACAAACTCGCTCTGCCTCTGAGCATTTCACTATCTTCGGATAACGAGCCGCGACAAGGAGTGGTGCGGCTGGCAGCGGGCACTTATTCGAAACGTGCGCTATTCCTTTAGTGAGTCTGCGTGTGTCAGCACGTGGCGGCAGATCTGGCAGATTCGTGGGTCGCCGGCTCGATCGCATCCGAGACCATCACCGTCCCCGGCGGGGCCAGCCCCGACTCCCGTGCGGCCAGGCAGGCCGCCAACCCGTACAAGTCATCCTGGGCGCTGTTTTTCCTTTCAATGTCCCGTGTGGGCCATGCGAATCATGTTGTTGCGCTGCGTGCCTGGCACCACATGCTGACGCGCGGCTCGCGGCCTGGCCACCTTCACACAGTGGAATATCGCATTCATGCAGCGCAAGTGTCTCCGCCCCCAATGGCTCGCGGATTGCGAGCGCCAGGGCGTAGCGGTTGGGTCGCACACACATTCCCCGGCCCCTGCCGAGTGATGTAGAAAAGGCCCGTAGGCGCCGGCCGCCACCGCACCGGAATACACGTGGCAGACCCCACTGAGCGGATCGTCAATCCGCACTTCATCCTCGTGCAGGTTGACCAGCAAATCGAGTGTGCCACTCGGCACGAGCCGCCGTCGCGTGGACCGGAACATCGTGCAGCGCCCAGAAATATGCGATGAACCGCGCAAGCGGTGGGCCAGGACTGCGCATCGCAAATCGCACGACTCCAGGATGCCGCACAGCAGTGGTCAGCGAAACGCGTTGTTCAGTCGTTGCTTGAACACATCGTTGAAGCGCCGGTAGGCATTGCGCAGATCCTGTCCTGGCCATTCCTGTGGGATGAGTTCGGCGGGTAACAGTGGATCGAGTTGAAGATGGCGGACCGCGGCGACGGACAACGTGAACCAATAGGCGAAATCCTCCGCTGCAACGGCTTCCGCATCGACCTCGTCGCGCAGCGCGCAGGTTAGCCTCCGCGCGTCGGCTGCCCAATCGTCAAGGCTGAACAGCGATCTCACCGTGTCCGCAGGGATGTCGGTAGCGGCGTCGTGGAAATGAACACACTGCCGGTCCAGCACGGCGCGCAGCGTCGGCAAGCGGTCCGGGTCGAGGTTGTCCGGGCGAATCCAGACGCCTTCTCGTAGTTCAGCGAGGTGCAATGCTGTTGCGGCCTTGCGCAGCGCAAGCCGATCGGCCGCCGACCGACGTTCCAGCGAGACGACCGCCAACTCCCACGTGCCATCCCACGGCCGAGTGGCAGCGATCCGAGATGCCTCGTCGACGCGTTGACGCCGTTCGAGCAAGCCGCCCGAGAGCGCGTAGGTGCCGTCGTCGCTCGTGAGTTCCCCGTTGGAGACCATGCGCCACAAACACGTACGGGCAGCGCCGTCGCTGATGCCGAAGAGCGAGGCCATCGCGACGAGTTCCCCCACCGTGAGGCGCGGTTGGTCGGCACCCAGCAACGCCGTCGCGAGAACGGATCGAGCGCTCAGCGACTGGTCGCCGATCAAATCGGCTACCCGGGCACGGCGCTCATCGACGGCTGGCACGCGTCCATTATCTCACAAACTTGTTGACGCGTGACACTCATAGTGTGATACTCGCACAGTATGAGCACTCCGACAAAGGCGTCGGTCGCCGACGATGCGGAGATCGTTCGCCGCATCTTCGCGCACATCGACGCCGGCACAACCGATGAAGGTGACGCCTGGCGCGAACCGGTCCAGAACTATTTGGACCCAACCCGATTCACCAATGAGCTCGAGATGCTGCGCTCGTTCCCCAGCGTCTACCTGCCGTCCGCAGCGATCCCCAACGCCGGCGACCACGCCGAACGCGTCACCTTCGGGGTGCCGTTGTTCGCGGTGCGGGGCCGTGACGGTCGGGCGCGCGTTTTCCGCAACTCGTGCCGGCACCGCGGGATGGCCCTCGTCGAAGGACCCGGCTGTGCTCATGCCTTGGTGTGCCGCTATCACGGCTGGACGTACCGCCTGGACGGGTCGCTTTCGCATGTCCCCCACGCCGAGGCCTTCCCGGACCTCGATATGTCCACCCGCGGCCTGGTCGAGGTCGAAAGCCGTGAAGTCGATGGCCTCATCGTCATCGGCCCGCTGTCGCCCCCGAACGAACCGCAACGCGCCAACGCCGCGATGGCGGCCCTGGCCGACGGCGGCCCATGGCGCGACAAGCTGCTGCCCGCTGAGCGGCTTTTCGCCGTGAGGCCAGCTCTGCGCGCGATGAACTGGAAGGTTCTCGTCGAGCAGTTCCTGGAGGGCTACCACATCCGCACGACGCACAAGGACACCTTCTATCCGATCCAGTACGACGACCTCAACGTTGTGGAGGCGTTCGGACCGAACACTCGAATCACCTTCCCGTACAAGAACATTGAACGACTGCGTGACCGCCCCGAATCCACCTGGAATGTCGGTCACCGGGTGACGTACGTGTATCACCTGTTCCCGAACGTCATGGTCGCGACGTTCCCCAATCAGGTGCTGGTGATAACGATCGACCCGATCGATATCGACCACACAACCGTCACGATCTACGCCATGGTCACGCCCGACGTAGCCAAGCGCGTGTCGGCCAACCCCGACGACGCGGCGGGCGCGCGCAACCTGCTGAACGAGGGCGGCGTGGAAGACAACGAGATGTCGGAAGGTGTGCAGCGCGGTCTGCACGCCGGGGCGAACACCTTTGTGGAGTTCGGCAGGCACGAGAGTGCGATCGGGCGCTTCCACGCCAACCTCGATGAGCGCCTGGCGTGCGCCCGATGACCGACTACGAACACCTGATCTACGAGCAGCGCGGACCGGCGAAGCCGAAAGGCCTCGTCAACGAAGTCGTGCCCAGCGGCACGTGCCGCCAGCGGGCGATCGAGTTCGCCGAGTCGATCGCCGCACTCCCTCAGCCCGCGCTGCGCACCGACCTGCAGGCCGCCCGCACCGGGCAGGGCCGGCCGCTCGACGACGGGCTACGCATCGAAGCGCAATGCTTCAACCGGTCGATCTTTGCGTCCGAAACCTACGAGGGCCTACGCCAATTCAACGAGCGCGACCACCCGGACCGTCGCGCAGACACCACCCCGGTCACACCGGGTCTCGCCCGCTCGCTCTAAGCAGCTTCCCGGCGAGTCGGGCGGCGATGAGCTAGCCAGCGGTAGCGTGCAGCCGGTCGAACTCAGTCCTGGCGTTGCGCTCGACCAGCAACGGGACGTAGTCGCGCAACGGTCTGCCGTCGAATCTGGCGTGCACATCGTGGACGCCGCTTTCCACGGTGGACTTCGAAATGCGGGGTAGCGATTGGTGAGACGCACGACCAGGCGGTCGATGATCGTCTGTTCACTCAACTCGATCACCCCCAAAGTTTATGCGCCGTTCACGTCGGGGTCAGCTTGTGCAGGCGACGACAACTGGCAGCCGATGACAAGACAATCGGCTGGTCAGTGCTCCTTCGGGGTCGCGGCATTCTTCGGTACTTGGCGTCGACTTTCCTTTATTTCCAAAGTGATGCGAACTATTGTCAGGTCATCATATGTTGATATGCGTCCGTGGTAATGAACTCTGCTCCCACCCTCACGGGTGGTCAGAGCAACAGAGGAGTTGATCTGCGATGCCCGTGTCCAAGGCCAAGGCCGGTTCCGGTTGTAACTGTCATTGCAATGCCTGCGAGGGCGGCCATCACTGCGGCAACCCGCCGAACTGCAACATCAGAAGATAGCCACCCGGCGGTCACGACCGCCTTGCCGCCCGACGAGCGCGGAGCGCTGGCTTCGCCGTGTTTGCACGCCTCCCGTCGGCGCACATCGCCGGTTGACCCCGCATCGACCGGGGTATTTCTCCCGCGTAAATAAGCGCGGGAGGCGGGGCGATGCTTAGCTCCGTCCGAGCGCCGACTCCAGCAGCAGCCTGCGCTCGGCGGCAGCGATCGTGCGCCGGGCGGCGTCGAGCGCATCCGGGTTCACCGAGACAGAGGTGATGCCCATCCGCACCAGATGCTCGGCGAAGGCTGGCTTCGTCGACGGCGCCTGACCACAGAGCGAGGACGTGATCCCAAGCCTGCGTGCGGTCCCGACGATCTGGCCGATCGCGTCGAGTACGGCCGCATCGGATTCGTCGAACAACTCCGCACACACATCGGAGTCGCGATCTACTCCAAGCATCAGCTGGGTCAGATCGTTACTGCCGATGGAAACCCCGTCGATGCCCATCCCGACATACTCGGGTAGCCAGTGCACCACGGACGGCACTTCGGCCATTACCCACCGATGCAGTCCCCGGTGGCGTCCCAGTGGACTCGCGTCCACCAAAGACAGACATTCCTCGAGCTCCCAGCGGGTCCGCACGAACGGAATCATCAGATGCACGTTGGCACTCTGCTCGCGGATGCGGGCGAGAGCCTCCAGCTCGAGCGCGAACAGATCGGGTTCCTTGATGTACCGGTAGCAGCCTCGGTAGCCGATCATCGGATTGTGCTCGACCGGTTCGTACGCCTCGCCGCCCTTCAGCCCGCGAAACTCGTTGCTGCGGAAGTCCGTTGCGCGGTACACGACCGGCCGTGGCGCGAACGCTGCGGCGATCCGACCGACAGATGCCACCATTCCGTCGACGAGAGCGCTCTGTTCACCGCGCGCGATGAGGTCGCGCGGATGACGCCCGCCAAGCGCCTCGGTGAGCATGAACTCGGCCCGTAGCAGGCCGACACCGTCGGCGCCTCGCGCGGCAACGGCGTCCGCCGTCTCCGGCATCGCGAGATTGACGTACACCTTGGTACCGGTCACCTCGGTCTGCGGTTCCGCCGGCTCACGCCGCTCGGTCACGGAAGTCTGCGGGGCGGCGTCGACGCGGCCCGACAGCACTCGTCCGTGCGTGCCGTCGACGGTGACGGTCGTCCCGTCGTGCAGATCCCTGGTCGCGGTGCGCGTGCCGACAATGCACGGAACCCCCAACTCGCGGGCCACGATTGCGGCGTGACACGTCATGCCGCCGGTATCGGTCACCAACGCCGCGGCACGGCGGATGGTGGGCAGCCAATCCGGATTGGTCATCTGCGCGACGAGGATCTCGCCTTCCAGTAATCGGTTGCCCTCTTCAGGTGTATCGAGAACGCGGACGTTACCCACCGCCGTCCCGGGTGCTGCAGCGAGTCCGCGAGCCAAGACGACGTGCTTATCGGAAGCAACCGGTGCGGTATGGCGCAACGTCGTGATCGGCCTGGCCTGCACCAAGTACGTCTTACCGTCGTCGATTGCCCATTCGGTGTCCTGGGGGCACCGGTTATGCCGCTCGATCGCCATCGCCAGTTCCGCGATGCGCCGCAGTTCATCGTCGGCCAACACCCGCGCATCGGCCTGGCCGTCGTCCAGATTCACGGCGTTGTCGTGCCCGTCCGGCCCGCGGACGATCTTGAACGCCTTATGCCCGATGCGAGTATCGAGCACCTGCAGGGTGTCCTTGGACACGATGTAGGTGTCGGGCTCGACCTCGCCCGACACCACCACCTCGCCCAGCCCGAACGCGCCCTCGATGACCACCCGGTCCTGCGCGCCGGTGCTCGGATCGGCGGTGAACGCCACCCCAGCTTTCTCGGAGGCGATCATCTGTTGCACGACCACGGCCATCGCGGGGTCGCCTGTGAAGTCGCGACTGGCCCGATACGTGATGACACGCGGGCTGAACAGCGACATCCAGCATCGCAGCACTGCGTCGATGAGCGCGTCTTCGCCCGCGACGTTGGTGATGGTCGCGTTCATCCCGGCGAAGGACGCGTCGCTACCATCCTCCCCGGTTGCCGAGGATCGCACGGCCACCACCGCATCCGATCCGAGCGCCCGATACGAGGCGAGTACGCGATCCCGCACCGCATCGATGACGCCCGCCTTATGTACAAGGCCCTGCAGCCGCTCGCAGAGATCTGCCAGGTGGGACGTGTCGGCGACGGTTTCCAAGGCTTCGCGATGCAGGGCGCTGAGTTCGGCGTCTACTCCGCCGACACGCATCGAGTCCAGATAGCAGGCCCGCAGCAGGACGAAGCCGGGAGGAACGGGCAGCTTGGCGGCCACCAGCTCACCCATATTTGCGCCCTTGCCACCGGCTTCCTCGGCGTCCGTTATTCGCAGCGTTGAGATGTCGCGGACATACGTGTCTTGGGCCATTTCGTTGATTCCTTCCTCAAACCGTTGAGCACCAATGCTTTTCGGCCTCGTTTGTGGACTCCAGCAATCCACGCCCAGTGTCGACTCGATGGGATTTGACCCACTCGTCACCGTTCACACCCTGTGTCGTAGCGGGAATCCCTGAGACACAATCGATCTCGAGCAACGTCGACCGAGTCTCGGCGGCGAGGTGCCCGGCCAGTCTGCCGCCCGCGGTCCGCGTCGGCATGAAAACGTGCCAGAACTTGTGCGACATCAGCCAGTTCACGTTCGACCGATAATCCACACGCAACCATCGTGGCCAGCCGGCGAGACTCCGGATACTGCGGACTCACTGCTGG
>JBKOYU010001069.1:0-1876 GCA_046725575.1 Actinomycetota bacterium
CGACAGGATCGGGCTGGCCGCGCCGTCGCCCAACGCGCAGAACGACTTTCCGAAGATGTTGTCGGAAATGTCGAGCAGCTTCTGGATGTCGGCCTCGGTGCCCGCGCCGGTCTCCAGGCGCTCGTAGATCTGCGCCAGCCAATAGGTGCCCTCCCGGCACGGGGTGCACTTGCCGCACGATTCGTGCTCGTAGAACTGGGTCCAGCGGCGCACCGCCCGGACCACGCAGGTGGTGTCGTCGAAGATCTGCAGCGCCTTGGTGCCCAGCATCGACCCGACACCGGCCATACCCTCGTAATCCAGTGGCACATCCAGGTGTTCGTCGGTGAGCAGCGGGGTCGACGAGCCGCCCGGTGTCCAGAATTTCAGCGAGTGTCCGGCCCGCACGCCGCCCGCGTACTCCAACAGTTCGCGCAGCGTGATTCCGAGCGGTGCTTCGTACTGCCCTGGCGTGGTGACGTGTCCGGACAACGAGTACAGCGTGAAGCCGGGCGATTTCTCCGAGCCCATCGACCGGAACCAGTCCACGCCGTTGAGCAGGATCGGCGGCACGCTGGCAATGGATTCCACGTTGTTGACCACGGTCGGGCAGGCGTACAGGCCGGCGACCGCGGGAAACGGCGGCCTCAGCCTGGGCTGACCGCGGCGGCCCTCCAGTGAGTCCAGCAGCGCGGTCTCCTCGCCGCAGATGTAGGCGCCCGCGCCGGCGTGCACGATCAACTCCAGATCGAAACCGCTGCCGCGGATGTCGTCGCCGAGATACCCGGCGTCGTAGGCTTCGGCGACCGCGGCCTGCAGCCGGCGCAGCACGGGGACGACCTCGCCCCGCACATAGATGAACGCGTGATGGGCCCGGATCGCGTACGCCGCGATGATCGCCCCTTCCACGAGGAAGTGCGGCGTCGTCAGCATCAGCGGGATGTCTTTGCACGTACCGGGTTCGGATTCGTCGGCGTTGATGACCAGGTAATGCGGCTTCGCGCCGGCGCCGGTGTCGTCCTGCGGGATGAACGACCACTTCGTCCCGGTCGGGAACCCGGCCCCGCCGCGGCCGCGGAGGCCCGAATTCTTCACCATCGCAATGACAGCGTCGGGGTCCATGCTCAACGCCCGCTCCAGGGCGCGATAGCCGTCATGGCGGCGATAGGTGTCGAGCGACCAGGGCTCGGGCTCGTCCCAGAATCGGCTCAACACGGGCGTCAACTGGGTCATTTGGCGGAATCCGTTGCGTTCGGCTTGGTTTCGGGCGTCGACGCGGCAGACGCTTCCGGTGCCGACATTCCTAGTTCCTGGGCCACCCGCAGTCCAGCCAGGGTGGCACCCCCGACCTCGCTGCCGGGTCCTCGTGAGTCCGGCAGTCCCGCAAGGGTTCTCGCGGTCTCCCTGAACGTGCACAGCGGGGCGCCCCGGGTCGGCACCAGGGGGTCGCCCGCGCGCAGCCCGTCGACGAGGTCGCGGGCAGACGACGGTGTCTGGTTGTCGAAGAACTCCCAGTTGACCATCACGACCGGCGCGTAGTCGCAGGCGGCGTTGCACTCGACGTGTTCCAGCGTGACTCGGCCGTCGTCGGTCGTCTGTCCGGCGTGGATGCCCAAATGGTCTTGCAGTGCTTCAAGAATCGCGTCGCCGCCCATAATCGCGCACAGCGTGTTCGTGCATACCCCAACGAGATACTCGCCGGTCGGTGTCCGGCGGTACATCGAGTAGAAGGTGGCCACCGCGGTGACCTGGGCGTCGGTCAGCCCGAGCTGAGCCGCGCAGAATGCGATGCCCGCAGACGTGAGATAGCCGTCTTCCGACTGGACCAGGTGCAGCAGCGGCAGCAGCGCTGAGCGCGCGCTGGGATAACGGGCGATGATCTTCTCGGCATCGGCCT
>JBKOYU010000996.1:0-3800 GCA_046725575.1 Actinomycetota bacterium
CTGCTGGACGCCGAGGAGCTCAACCGTTTCGGCGAGCTGCGCCTGCAACTGCGGGTCAACGGCGAACTGCGCCAAGACAGCACGGTCGAAAGCGACATGATCTATCGGCCGGACCAGGCGCTTGCCGCGCTCGCCCGGTTCCAACAGATGTCCGCCGGCGACCTCGTGATGACCGGTACCCCCGTCGGGACGGCCCTGTCCGCTCCGCCGAAGCCGGTGCAGAAACTCGTGGGTCTGCTGCCGGACGACCTCAAGTGGAAGTTGTTCTTCGCCGGTCAGGCCAAGAACACCAAGTACTTACACGACGGCGATGTCGTCGAGGCGAGCATCGCCACCGACGACGGCAAGATCGATCTCGGCACGCAGCGCAACCGGGTCAGGTACGCGTGAACGACGGTCCCGGCTTCGTCCCGGTCGTGATCGTCGGCGCCGGGCCGACCGGGATCACCGCGGCGACAAAGCTTGCACAGTACGGCGTCGACTGCCTGGTCCTCGACCGCTGGGCGGACGTCTATCCGCAGCCCCGTGCCGTCCACCTCGATGACGAAATCTACCGGCTGCTGGCCGGATTGGGCATTGCTGATGAGTTCGCGGCGATCTCCCGACCGGCGCGGGGTTTGCAGCTGCGGGACCGAAACATGCGGGTAATGGCGCAGTTTCACCGGGAGTGCGCCGAAAGCGCCAACGGTTGTCCGCAGGCGAGCATGTTCGACCAGCCGGAGTTCGAGGCACTGCTGCGGGCGAACCTGAAGCATTACCCACACGCCGTCCTCCGGGGGAATGCCGAAGTGACCGAAGCCGTTCAGATCGGTGCCGACAGAGTACAGGTCAGGTTCACGGACCGGGTCAGCGGCGACGAGCACCGCGTGGAGACGAGATATCTGCTCGGCTGCGACGGCGCCAACAGCCTGGTCCGCGCCGCGATCGGCGCCTGCATGGAGGACTTGAAGTTCCAGCAGCGTTGGCTCGTGGTCGATGTGGCGACGACCGCAGAGCTCAACCAGGGGGAGAGCGTCCACCAGGTCTGCGACCCGCATCGAGCGGGCACGTACATGCGGATCGGCGACACCCGCTACCGGTGGGAGTTCCGACTCCTGCCGGACGAGACGGCCGACGACTACAACACCATGGCCGCGCTCTACCCGCTGATCCAACCATGGGTGGACGGCGTTGCGCCAGAACAGCTGGAGCTCGTGCGTATCGCCGAGTACACGTTCCGCGCGCAGGTGGCGAACCGCTGGCACCGTGGCAACATGTTCATCCTTGGCGACGCCGCCCACCTGACACCACCGTTCATCGGCCAGGGCATGGGCGCGGGCCTGCGCGACGCGACGAACCTCGCGTGGAAGCTTGCCGGCGTGGTCAACGGATGGTTGCCGAAGAGTGTCGTTGACACGTATGAGCAGGAGCGCATACCGCACACGCGGTACATGATCCGGTACGCGCTCACGGTGGGCACGGCGATGACCGCGGGTGGCGAGGTGGGCAACTTCCTCCGCCGCGTGGTGGTTCCGCGCCTGCATCTGATCCCAGGAGTGCGGAGGAAGATCGTCGACAGCACGACGCCCGCGTTGCACAGCAGTGCGCTGGTCGTCAAATCATCCGGACGACGACAGCTGGCGGGCCGGCTGTGCCCGAATCCTGTTCTGGTCGAGGGCAAACGGCTCGACGAGATCGTCGGCGCCAGGTTCGCGGTGGTCACGTCGGCACCGCTCAACCCGTCCCAGCAGGACGAGATGGCCAGTCGCGGCGCCGTGGTCGTGACGGCGCATCCCGGGACGGACCTGAGCCTCTGGCTGCGGGCCGGCCGCGCCAGGGCCGCCGTAGTACGACCGGATCGGACGGTGCTGTGCGCCAGCCGCCACCTGGCCGAAGTCTGCAACGCGGTACCGGTTTTCGCGCCACCCGCCGATACCGGCGCTGATGCGTAGGCCGGCCGACGTCCCGGCCTACCAACCCGACCTGTATTCGAGGCAGGCGATCGTCGCCCCGTATCCACACTATGCGCGGCTGCGGCGACTCGGTCCGGTGGTTTGGCTGACTAAGCAGCGGGTCTACGCCCTTCCGCGCTACGCCCAGTGCAAGGCGGTGCTACGCGACGACACGACGTTCATCTCCGGCGAAGGGGTCGCGCTGAACCGGGTCTTCAACCGGCTATCTCGCGGCACAACGCTCAACAGTGACGGCGACGAACACGACCAGCGGCGCAAGCTCCTCGCGCATCGGCTGCTGCCACGGGCCTTGCGAACGATGGGTGACGCCGTAACCCGCCAGGCCGAGCAGGTGGTCGCGGAGGCCGTGCGACGTCAACACGTGGACGGTGTCACGGATCTGGCGACGGCGCTGCCGCTTTCCGTGGTGCCCGATCTCGTCGGCTGGCCGGAGGACCGCCGCCAGCACCTGCTGCGGTGGGGCGGAGCCACATTCGATGTGCTTGGCCCGCTGAATCGCTATGCCGTCAAGTCGGTGCCGGCCAGCCTGCAGATGCTGCGCTTCTCCAAGGACGTGGTGCGCCACCGGTCGGTGATCCACGGCAGCATGGGTCATGACATCCTCGCCGCCGGCGACGCCGGGAAGCTTCGCCTCAGCGAGTGCTCGGCGCTGATGATCGACTACCTCGTTCCGTCGCTGGACACCACGATCAGCGGAATCGCCAGTGCACTGGCACTCTTCGCTTCGCATCCGGACCAGTGGGATACACTGCGCGCGGAGCCGTCCCTGCTGCCCGATGCGATCAACGAGGTGCTGCGGCACGAGTCGCCGTTGCGGGCGTTCAGCCGAAAGTCGCTGCAGCGGACCGAAATCGGGGGTATCGCTATCCCGGCTGGATCGCGGGTGCTAGTGCTGTACGCGTCGGCGAACCGCGATGAGCAGGAGTGGACAGACCCCGATGTGTTCGACATCCGCCGTAACGCCACGCGCCATCTCGGCTTCGGGCACGGCACGCATGCGTGCGCCGGGCAGGGACTCGCCCGACTCGAGATGCAGGCGATGCTCACTGCGCTGTTGCAGCAGGTGAGCCGAATCGAACTCGCCGGCAAGCCGACATGGGCGCTCAACAACATCATCCGCTGTTACGAGCGACTCCCGCTCAGGCTGATCTCGGCCTGAACGGTCTCAACGGTTTCTGAGACAGCGCGAGAACTTCCGCCGCTGCGGGCGCGCTCGGCGCTTCCGGGCCTAGATCACCCCGGAAGGAACATACTGGCAGCTGCGGGACTGACGCACGGACACGCGTGTGCGCGTCAGTCACCTCGGCATCATCTTGCACATCTGCCAACAATGTGTTCGAACAGAACTGACTGAGGGCTACTACGTGATGTCGTAAACATCGGAATGGCTCTGAACCTGCAAGAGGTTCAGAGCTTTCTTCCGTTTTGGATCCTTCCGTCTCGGCCCTTCTGGCAGCACTCGCTGGGGTGGTAGCCACTAATGGGGTCGAGTGTTAGCCGGTGGAGCGGTTCACTCGTGGCGGCGTTGACGATGGTGGTGTCGAGCTCACGTCGTTGCATCGGGTTCGATTCCCGGCAGCTCCACAGAAAGGCGCTGGTCTAGGTGTCGAATGCGATGGGGAGTCTCATTGGCCCGCTCAGTCCGACAACCGGCTTCCAGGGCGCTGGCCCGGTTCGGCGGGGGTTCGTAATCCGTCGAGTGACGGTCTTCGGCGCCTCGGCGATTTCCAGCCGGGCCAGGTTCGCTCCGAGGCAGAAGTGCACGCCCGCGCCGAAGGTCAGGATCGGCGGCAATCCCTCACGGGTGATGTCGAATCGGTCGGGGTCGTCATAAATCGCTGGGTCACG
>JBKOYU010000102.1:0-1894 GCA_046725575.1 Actinomycetota bacterium
GTGGGTGGAACGTCCCGGTGCGCGGATCTCGATGATGGCCGCCGAGATGCTGGCGCCCAGGCCCGACGGCGGTGAGCGGGCGGTCGCCCGGGTGACCGCATGGCTGCTCGCGACCAGCGACACGGCCGACGCGGTGACCGATCGCTATTCCCCACTCGTCGAAGGCGATTCGGCCGCGGTGCCGCACAGCTGGGAGGGCGCAAAGGGATACCTCGAGACCGTCAGCTGGCGCAGACAGCGCGATGTCGACGGCGGGGCGTCGGTGGTCTGGTTGAGTCCGCTGGTTCCCCTTGTGGATTCGGAGCCGACGACCGATTTGCAACGGCTGGCGATGGTGGTCGATTGCGCCAACGGCGCGGGTGCGGCGTTGGACCCGGAGAAGTTCGTCTTCATGAACACGGACACCGCAGTGCACGTGCACCGGCTGCCCGCCGGTAATGACTTCGCGTTGCGGGCCCGCGGGTCGATCGGTCCCGACGGTGTCGGCCTGACAACCGCGGAAATCTTTGACCGCCAAGGCTTTATCGGCACGGTGGCGCAGACGCTGCTGGTGCAACGCCGGTCGTGATCGACGAGGTTCGGTCAACTGCGCCTGCTGCGTGCCGCTGACACGAGCGCAGCTATATGTGCTTGCGTCTATATAGATGTTGTGCAATACTCGTGGTCATGGATGTGTTCGAAGCGGTCGCCGAGCCGAGCCGGCGCGCGCTGCTGGACGCGCTCATCGACGGTGAGCGCACCGCGGGCGAGCTCGTCGCGACCCTGCCCGGCCTGACCCAGCCCACGGTGTCCCGGCACCTACGGGTGCTGCGCGAAGTCGGTCTCGTCGAAGTGCGGCCCGACGCTCAGCGGCGAATCTACGCGCTGCGCGCCGACGGGCTCATCGCAATCGACGACTGGATCAACAGATACCGCCGCTACTGGGCCGATCACCTCGACGCCCTCGAGCGGCACCTCGAATCGACCCATGGGGAGGCGAAATGACAGGACGCGAAGGACGACTCATGATCGACGGCGACCGGGCCGTGCTCACCTTCGAGCGCACACTGCCCTACCCGATCGAGGCCGTATGGTCCGCGATCACCGATCCGGCGCACCGCAACAAATGGATGGGTGAGACGACGATCGATGCCCGCGAAGGTGGCGTGATTGAGATGGTGCCAACGGGTCCCCCGCAGCCGCCCGAACAGAAACGGATGACCGGACGCATCCGGGTATGGGATCCGCCGCACGTGTTCGAACATGAGTGGAATCAACAGATCGTCGAGCAGAGCGTGGTCCGCTACGAACTCCAGGCCGACGGTGACGGCACGCTGCTGCGCTTCAGCCACCGCGGGCTCGGAGTCCCGAACGCGCAAGGGTTCCTGCCTGGAACGCACGCCTTCCTTGACCGGCTGGAGGCATACCTTGCCGGCGACGCATTGCCAAACTGGGCGCAGCGCTACCGCGAAGTCGCAGAATCGAATAGATAGGAATTGCCATGCAACACAATGGTTCTGACATCGCTGCGCCGACCGTCGCCATCGCCTACCACTCGGGCTTCGGTCACACTGCGGTGCTCGCGGAAGCCGTGGCCGCCGGTGCCCGTGGGGCAGGCGCCGACGTGAGCGTGATTCCCGTCGACCGCATGACCGATACCGACTGGGACATGCTCGACGGCGCCGACGGCATCATTTTCGGTAGTGCAACGTACATGGGCAACGTGTCGGCCGGCTTTCAAACGTTCGCCGAACAGACCGGCAGGCGTTGTCTCAACGGCAGCTGGCGCGACAAGGTCGCGGCGGGGTTCACGAACTCCGGCGCCAAGAGCGGCGACAAGCTGACCGCCTTGATCTCGCTTTCGGTGTTCGCCGCTCAGCACCATATGCATTGGGTCAGTTTGGGTCTCGGGGCG
>JBKOYU010000263.1:0-1881 GCA_046725575.1 Actinomycetota bacterium
GTGCTGGATCGACTCTGGCCACCACCGGGACCCCTGCCGTTGGACGCGCCCTACCCCGGCTAGTGCGAAGCAGCCGAGTTGATCTGCCCCACCGCCGATCACGCCCACCGAATCATGGCGGACGTTTAGCTGGAGGGCAGGCTGTAATTCGTGGCTTGCAGCCAAGTTTTCAGGTTCCAGAGATCCGGATCGATCCGGCGAACCGCCGCGACGTCGGCTTGGTATGCGGGCGTATCGGCGAACCAGCGAAACATCTTCTGAAGGTCGTCCTGACCGTCCAGGACTTCGACCGGCAATGCCTCATAACGCGCGGACAAACCGACATGCGCTCCGAAGGTGGCGGCGATCTCACTGCCTGTCAGCTCATCGCCGGCGATCTCGATCGCCGCCGGGACCGCCGCACGGTCGAGTAGCGCCGCAGCCGCAACGACACCGATGTCACGGACAGCCACCGTCTGCAATTTGATGCCGTCCGGAATAGGGAGCCGTAGGACCAGTTCGTTGCCTTCGACCGTGGGAGCCATCGATAGGAAGTTGTCCATGAAGAACACCGGACGAACAATCGTGGCTGGAAGGTCGCGTCCCAGAAGGTGCTCTTCGATCCGGCGCTTGGATTCGAAGTGTGGAATTCCTGAGTTGCGCTCAGCGCCTCCAACGGAACTGAAGACCACATGTGGCACCTGCGCCGCAGCCGCTGCGTCGGCGAAACCGACGCCTTGCTGGATCTCGCCGTCTGTATCGGGGTTCTGCGAGTCGCCGTACGGGGTCGTCATGAAGAAGAATGCGTCGACCTCTCGGAGCGCATTGCTCAGCGACGCTGGGTCTTTCGCATCGACCTGCACTAGTTCCACCCCGCGGTTTGTCAGGTTGCGGGCACGTTCGGACCCAGCGCTGCGCACGAGCGCGCGTACCCGTGCGCCTTGCTCGAGCAGAGCATCGACAACTGCGCCACCCTGGGCGCCCGTCGCCCCAGCGACCGCAATAGTCCGCGCCGTAGATGTAGTCATGGTCAACTCCTTCGCATGTATATACGATTAGCCTTAGCCGGCTAACTAACGTTTTCGCTATAACCCTTAGCCGGCTAAAACTATTCCGGAGGGAAGCATGAGCGCAGACAACACCGATCCGGCTGCGCAGAACCGCGAGCGGTCAGCGACGATCAGCCTGAGGATCTCAGCCGTTGCCCGCGTGCATCGGCAACATGCCGGAGCGCTGCTACGCGAGGTGGGCCTTGCTGCCGGCCAGGAACTGTTGCTCATGCTCCTCTGGGACAAAGACCCGCGTTCGCAGGCCGAACTGACTCGTGAACTCGCCATAGAGGCGCCCACGACCTCCAAAATGATCTCCCGCATGGCAGCAGCGGGTCTGATCGCCCGCAACCGATCCGAATCGGATCGTCGAACTGTTCTCGTGACTCTGACCGAGGCAGGGCGGGCGCTGGAAGGTCCCGTCAACGCCGTGTGGCGCACACTCGAGGAGGACACCGTCGGAGCGCTCACTCCGAAGCAGCAGGACGACCTTCTGGTCCTGCTGGGGCGAGTTCTCGAATCTCTCGCAGCCAAACGCCGAGCTTGAATCGCCACCCACCGGGTGATCCTGTGCAGGCTGTTCGGAATACGCTGACGCACTCTCCTCGACCCGACCGCCGCCGGCACATCAAAGTGGCGCCTCATATGTCACGCCGACATTCGTATGGTTGTCCTCGGAATGCCGAGCCCGACGAAATGAAAGCCTACGGCGACGTAGCGGGAATGGAGACTGTCGGAGTTCGACTCAACGACAAGAAGGCTCACGAATGTCCCCGGTTGTCAGTTTGATTCGCTCGGATTCCCTTTCCGAGGCAGCGGAATAAGCCTACGCTGCGACCGCCCCGGCCAACGC
>JBKOYU010000130.1:0-12839 GCA_046725575.1 Actinomycetota bacterium
ACCTCGACGCGCGCGGCATCAAGGGCTTCAAGAAGCGGTTCCCGACGGTCACCGCGGCGTGCCGGGCAGCAGGCATCGATCCGACGCGCGAACCGATTCCGGTTGTCCCGGGGGCCCACTACAGCTGTGGCGGCGTGGTGACCGATGTGTACGGGCGTACCGAACTGGCGGGTCTATTCGCGGCCGGCGAAGTGGCCCGCACCGGATTGCACGGTGCGAACCGGTTGGCGTCCAACAGCCTTCTGGAGGGTTTGGTCGTCGGCGGCCGAGCGGGTAAGGCGGCCGCCGAGCATGCGGTGGACGCCGGGCCGAGCCGTGCGCTGCTGCCTGACCAGTCCACGCGGCGTGCTCTGCCGCGGGCCGACCTGCAGCGGGCGATGACGCGCTACGCATCAGTGGTCCGCGACGAAGACGGCCTCGAGCGGCTTGCGAAGGAACTCGACACCGCGACGCCACGTGTTGTCACGTCCCGCAGCGACTTCGAGGACGTCGCGCTGACGACGACGGCTGGAGCCGTCGCCGCCGCCGCGCTGGCCCGCACCGAGTCCCGCGGCTGCCATCACCGTTCCGATTACCCGGACACCGACCCGGCGATGGCGCACAGCCTCGTGCCCGCGGTGGCGTGCTGCTGATGGGTTTCACCGCCGACGAGCTCACCGAGGCTCGCAGGGTGATCGCGCGCGCCCTGGAGGAAGATCTGCGGTACGGGCCAGACGTCACCACGTTGGCGACGGTGCCCGCCGACGCGACGACCACGGCGTCGATGGTCAACCGGGAACCGGGGGTGATCGCCGGTGTGGACGTCGCGCTGCTGGTGCTCGACGAGGTGCTCGGCCCCGACCGCTACTGGGTCAAGCACCGCGTGGACGACGGCACACGCCTGGAGGCGGGCGCCGCGGCGCTCGTCGTTGAGGCGCCGACCCAAGGTCTGCTGACCGCCGAACGCACGATGCTGAACCTGGTGTGCCACCTGTCGGGCATCGCAACGACGACAGCGGCATGGGTGGATGCGGTCAAGGGCACCAAGGCGAAAATCCGCGACACCCGCAAGACGCTGCCAGGGCTACGCGCCCTGCAGAAGTATGCGGTTCGTGTCGGTGGCGGCGTCAACCACCGCATGGGTCTCGGCGATGCCGCGTTGATCAAGGACAACCACGTCGCCGCGGCGGGTTCGGTGGTGGCCGCGCTGCGCGCGGTCCGCGCCGCCGCACCGGAAACCGAGTGCGAGGTCGAGGTCGACTCGCTCGAACAGCTCGACGAGGTCCTCGCCGAAGAGGTGGAACTCGTTCTGCTGGACAACTTTCCGGTGTGGCAGACGCAGATCGCGGTGCAGCGCCGCGACTCCCGTTCCCCCGCAACCAAACTCGAGTCGTCGGGCGGATTATCGCTCGACACCGCGGCCGAGTACGCGGGTACAGGCGTGGATTATCTCGCCGTGGGCGCCCTCACCCACTCGGTGCGTGTGCTGGATATCGGGCTAGACGTTTAACTGTTATCGGCGCCCGGCCAGGTTGACTACGCAAACCGAGGGAACATCCTGCGCATTCTCGCGATTGATCGCTGCGCGGTCCTCGTCGGTGAGGACCTTGCTGCTGTCGATGCCGTACTTCTCCGCCTGCAGCGCATCTGCACCGCCGATGAGGCGTCCGAATCGCCCTGACCAGTGCTAACTTCAGGCGGTGGAGCAGGTCTTCGTGGGCCGGGACGCCGAGCTCACCACCATCTCGCAGCGGCTTGGCGCGGCCGCCGAGGGGCACGTGGGGGTGGTGTGGATCGAAGCCGACGCGGGATTCGGCAAGACGGCCCTCGTGCGTCGGGTACTCGCCACGCTGGCGGACGACTTCGTCGTGATCTCCGCAGAGGCCGACGAACTCGCCCGTGAGCAGCCGTTCGGTGTGCTCTCTCAACTCGGCGCCACCGGCTCCGCCGGCTCGTTCGCGGCCGGACTCGAGCTGCTGAGGCTGACCGGCGAACGCCAGGACCATCGCCCGGTGCTGGTCGTGGTCGAAGACATGCATTGGGCCGAGGCCGGTTCGCGCGAGGCCCTCGCCACCATGGCTCGTCGGCTCGACGCAGAGTGTGTCGCGCTCGTGCTCACGAGCCGCCCCGGCGGCGGCGACGCGGACGGCTGGGACCGACTCGTCAACGACGAGATGCGTTGCTGCACAATCCAGTTGGGAGCCTTGTCCGACGAGCAGGTCGGCGATTGGGCAAACCGGCTCGGCATCGGGCTCACGGGCGCCCAGGCGGCACGGCTGCACCGGCACACCGGCGGTCATCCTCTTTACGTCAAGACGCTGTTGCATGAACTGACGCCGGAGCAGCTCAGGTCGAGCACGCATGACCTCCCCGCACCGCGATCGTTGTCCTATGCGACGATCGCCGCGCTGGCGGAGCTCCCCAAAAAAGCGAATCGGCTGGCGTCGGCGCTTGCGTTGCTGGGCCAGCGCACCCCGCTAGCGGTGGTCGCCCGGGTGGCCGCGGTGGCCGACGACCTGGCGTCGTGCGGAATCCGAACGGCGACAAAGCAATCCCCGCTGGACTTCACCGAGCGTGAACAGGACGTGGTGGCCCTGGTTCGAAAGGGCATGACCAACAAGGAGATCGCGGCGGAGATGTACGTCAGCGAGAAGGCCGTCGAGTATCACCTGCGCAACGTCTACGGCAAGCTCGGCATCAGCTCGCGCCGTGAGCTCCGGTTGCAGGGCTGAGCAGGGTGCGCGCCGCGGCCTTGGCGGCATCGAGTGCGGCTGCGTCGCCGGCAATCCGCGACAGGATCAGCGCGCCCTCGAGGAGCGCGATCACGGCGAGCGCGGTCTGCTCCGCGTCCTCGTTAGGCCATCCATCGGCACGCAGCCGGTCCGCGACGGCCAAACACCAGCCGCCAAACGCCCGTGCCGATGCGTCGCGCACCTGCGGGCTGGCGTTCACGGACTCGGTGGCAATCGGTTCGATCGGGCAGCCGTCACGCTGATCGGAGGACAGCCCGGACGACATCAGATCGATCCAGCCGTCGACGATGTCGGCCACCGGCGCCCCGCTGTCGAGGAACTCACGCAGCCGACGCTCAATGCCGGCGCCGACGCTGTCGACCACCGCGGCGGCGAGTTCCTGCTTGCCGTCGGGGAAGTGGTGATACAGGGAACCGGCCTTGACGTCGGCGGTCTCCAGAATCTGATTCACGCCCGTCGCCGCATAGCCCTGCCTGCGGAACAACACGGCCGCGGTGTCGACCAACGCGGCGCGGCTTCGATCCGGGCGAGGCATGCCTTGACTTTACTTGAAAGGTCACTCAAGAATACTTGAAAGGTCGCTAAAGAAAGGTCCGGCATGCACCAGTTGATGTTCGAGGCGGGGCCGCGTGAACGCGCGGGCCGTGATCCCCGAGATCCTCGAATTGATCACCGCGCATTGCGATCTCGCGCCTGCCGTGGACCAAGTTGTCGCCTGGGAGGACGCGCCGCAGGCGTGGCCGGCGATGACGGGGAAGAGGGTCTTCACCCGCACGTAGCGGCGAACGGGTCGGTGATCTTCCGCAGATCTTCCAGGGTCTCGCGTAGCTCGCTGAAGCGCCGGGCGCCGAGGTGGGCACGCCACTCGGCCTGAATCTCGTCGTGTGCGACCTGGGCCGCCTTGGTGGCTTGCCTGCCACGCTTGTCGATCTGGATGAGCCGGGCGCGGCGGTCAGTCTTCTCGGTGCGCTACGCCGAACGACCCGGCGTCGACCTCGTCTCGGAACTGCGCGAGCATGCGGCGTCGCGGCGGCTGCCGAAGGTCACCAACGTCCGCAACATTCTGTTCGACGTCCTCGTGCACGGTCAGGACATCGCGATCCCGCTCGAAATCCCAAGGGAGATGCCCAAAGACGCCGCCCGCGCAGGCATCGAGCGGGTGTGGACCATGGGATGGCCATTCGGTGTGAAACGCGACCTCAAGCAATTCCGTTACGTTGCAACGGATGTCGACTGGACAGCGGGCGACGGGCCCGAAGTGACCGGACCCGTCGCCGCACTGCTGCTTCTCTTGACCGGTCGGCGCGTTGCCCTGCCACGACTCACCGGACAGGGGCTCGCCGAACTGACAAACCGGCTTTAAGTCGCAGCGCCCGCCCCGGTTGCGGGTCTTGCCGTCGGGCGATGCTGACCAGCTCGTCGTCGTACGCCTTGACGAAGGGCATGTCCACGCGGACCGTCTCTCACGTCGTTGGAGAAGACGTCTGACCTACGCGGCGGCCGGGCCGCGGCGCACCAGCGATAGCACAACGGCCGCCGCGGCGAACAGCCCGGAGAACACCCGGTTCATGATCGTCTGCTTGCGCGGCGTGTGCAGCCACCGCAGCAGGCGCGCGGACAGACCCGTGTAGAGCCCCATGACGACGAGGTCGACGGCGATCATCGTCGCCCCGATCGCCAGGTACTGCGGAAGCATCGGCGCGGTCGGCACCACGAACTGCGGCAGCACCGCGAGGAAGAAAACCAGGCCTTTGGGATTTGTGGCGTTCACCAGGAATCCGCGCACCACCAACGCCACCCGGCCACCGTCCGTCGCCTTGCCGATCTGCTCGCGCAGGTCGACGGTCGCCGTACGCCATTGCCGCACAGCCAGATAGACCAGATACGCCACGCCGATCCACTTGATGATGTTGAACGCCAGGATCGAATTCGCGACCGCTGCACCGAGCCCGATCGCGACGAGCGCGAGCTGCAGCATCAGGCCGATCTCCAGACCCAGGATGCTCCAGTAGCCACGCCGCACGCCGTGCGTCAGGCCGGTTGCCATCGATTGAACGGCGCCTGCTCCCGGTGACACGCTGATCGCGATCGCCGCACCGAAGAACGTCAGCCAGACTTCCCACGCCATGGGGTCAGTCTGTCAGCGCGGTCAAGCGATATCGGCGACGAAGATGGCGGGCCTCTTCGCTTGCACTTGAGCCATGAATGGCAGCCCCTCAGCGCCGCTTCCTGCAGGCACGATCCGCGGATTGATGAGAGCACATCTTTCCGGATGAAGTGCAGGTCGGCCTCGCCCGCGGCCAGCACGTTCTTTACCCAGTCGGTCTTCCCATGGCCCAGCGCGATCGCCACCGCGTTGCCCTAGCGGTATGCGGTCACGATGGTTTCGTACGGCTTACCCGACTTACGACCGCGATGCTTGATCGTCGCCATTCCTGGCAGATAGCGCGCGAATGGCTGATCATTGGATTGAAGTACTGAACCTGGAAGTTTTCCACCGCAACCGGGAAAACATCGGCACACCCGGCGCGTTGTTGGGGTGGTCTTTTCGAGATTCAGCGGCCATGGCCATGCATCTAGCCGTTCCGCGGCTGTGCGAACGCTCGCCGCAGTGCAGCGGGCGTCTGGCCGACATGATCGCGGACCGTGCGCGTGAGGTGCGCATGGTCGGCAAAGCCGAGTGAGGCGGCCACATCCGCGATGCTGGCCTCGTCACGGGCCAGGTGGTCGAGCGCCCACCCGACGCGAACGCGGTTGCGGTATTTGGTCACGGTCACTCCGAGTTCACGTGGGAATGCTCTGCTCAGTCGATACGGTGACGCTCCGACCAACTCCGCCAGCCGGAACAGGCCACCGGCTGCGGGGTGCCCGTCATGGATGGCCGCCCGCGCCCGCTCCACCAGCCGACGGTCGAATGGGCCAGACGCATCACGCATAGGTGTCCGCCGCGCTGCGTTGCGCAATGCGGCGGCCAGCAGCCGAACCAACTCCTCGGCAAGCCGATAGTCGACGTCGAAGCGGTCCGCCGCCAGCAGCCTGCGGTGAGCGAGCTCGGTTCGGGCGTCGACATAGACCGTCGACACGCGCGGCCCGGCCTCGCCGATCAGTTGCCGCCACGACGCGGGACTCAGCTGCACCGACGTGCACGCATCGCCGCCGCGCGGATGCGCGAACTGCTCCTGCTCGCCGGGCTCTCCCAGATAACCGATCGTGCGGTCGAGATCGACCGTGCCCGCCGCACTCCGCCGCCGGTATCGGCCGGCGCGGACCAGGACAAGCCGCGCATCGGTCGGGCGCTCGACGGACGACCAGTCCGCGCAATGCGGCCTGCAGGCCCATGCGTGGACGCTGAACTCCGGGCGGGCCGCGACGGTTTCGGCGGACAGCATGCCCCGACGCTAACCGCAGCCCCCGACAGATTCCCGCAAGAATCTTCAAGACCTGGTGACGACCCACAAACGACGCTGTGGTCATGGCATCAATATGTACCGAATTCATCGTCGAAGCCGACGCTGCGCGGGTCTGGAAGACGGTCGGCGACTGGGAGAACGGCCCCGCCGACATGGCCCGTGGTCACGTCGTCTCCTCGGTTGCCGAGGGCCCCGTTCGCGTCGTGACGTTCGCCGACGGCAGGATCGCCCGCGAACGGCTGGTCACGCGCGACGACGAGGCGCGACGGATCGTTTACTCGGTGATCGGCGACACCGTGCGGCCCGAGCACGACAACGCGGTCATGGAGATCGTGGATGACGGAGAAGGCCGTTGCCGGTTCGTGTGGTCGCGTGACGTGCTGCCCGACGAGCTGGCTGAGCCATTTCTTGCGGCCATGCGCGAGGCGAGCCTGGTGATCAAGCGGACACTCGAGGATCGGTAATCGATTTTTGTTCGGGTCGTCCGATCAGGGACAATCGAATTGATGGCCCCCATCACGATGACCCGCATCGACCTGCGCAACCGCTCCCTGACCGCGGCGCAGCTCCGCGCTGCGCTGCCGCGCGGCGGCGTGGACGTGGACGCCGTGGTGCCCAAGGTGCGACCGATCGTCGAGGCGGTGGCCGCGCGGGGCGCCAAGGCAGCGCTCGAGTACGGCGAGTCGTTCGACGGGGTGCGGCCCGCGACGGTCCGGGTGCCGGTCGACGAGCTGCACGCCGCGCTGACCGCCCTTGACGCCGACGTCCGCGCAGGGCTGGGGGTCGCCATCGAGCGGGCCCGCGCCGTGCACGCGGGCCAACGGCGCACCGACACCACGACCACGCTCGCGCCGGGTGCGACGGTCACTGAACGCTGGGTGCCCGTCGAGCGCGTCGGCCTCTACGTGCCGGGCGGCAATGCCGTCTACCCATCCAGCGTGGTGATGAACGTGGTGCCCGCGCAGACCGCGGGCGTGGACTCGCTGGTGATCGCCAGCCCGCCGCAGGCCGAGTTTGGCGGCCTGCCCCACCCGACCATCCTGGCCGCCGCCCGGCTGCTTGGCGTCGAAGAGGTGTGGGCGGTCGGCGGTGCGCAGTCCATCGCGCTGCTGGCCTATGGCGGCACCGACACCGACGGCGCCGAGCTGGCGCCCGTCGACATGATCACCGGGCCGGGCAACATCTACGTCACCGCGGCCAAGCGGATCTGCCGGTCCCAGGTCGGCATCGACGCAGAGGCCGGGCCGACCGAGATCGCTATCCTCGCCGATAACACCGCCGACCCGGCGCACGTCGCCGCCGACCTGATCAGCCAGGCCGAGCACGACGAGATGGCCGCCAGCGTGCTGGTCACCGACAGCACGCGGCTGGCCGACGCCACCGACCGCGAACTCGCGAATCAGGTGGAGACGACGGTGCACCGCGAGCGCGTGACGGCGGCGCTGACGGGCAAGCAGTCGGCGATTGTGCTTGTCGACGACCTCGACGCCGGTGTGCGCACGGTCAACGCTTACGCCGCCGAACATCTGGAGATCCAGACCGTCGATGCGCGCGACGTGGCAAGCCGAATCCGTTCTGCCGGAGCGATTTTCGTCGGCGCCTATTCACCGGTCAGCCTCGGCGACTACTGCGCAGGGTCCAACCACGTGCTGCCCACAGCCGGCTGCGCGCGTCACTCGAGCGGGCTGTCGGTGCAGACCTTCCTCAAGGGCATCCATGTCGTCGACTACGACGAGGCCGCGCTGAAGGACGTGTCGGGATACGTCATCACGCTGTCACAAGCCGAAAACCTGCCCGCCCACGGAGTAGCGGTGCGGCGGAGGTTCGAGGCGTGATGAGCCGCTTGCGCGAAGAACAAAAGACAGGGCCGGTCGGACAATCTATATCCCTGGCCGATCTGCCGCTGCGCGAGGATCTGCGCGGCAAATCGCCATACGGCGCACCGCAATTGGATGTTCCGGTGCGGCTCAACACCAACGAGAACCCGCATCCCCCCACAAAAGCTCTTGTGGACGACGTGACGGCCTCCGTTAATTCGGCGGCGAAAGATCTTCACCGCTATCCGGACCGCGACGCGGTGGCGCTGCGCACCGACCTGGCCGCCTACATGACCGCGCAGACCGGCACGGAGCTCAGCGTCGAAAACCTGTGGGCCGCCAACGGTTCCAACGAAATCCTGCAGCAGCTGTTGCAGGCGTTCGGCGGTCCGGGCCGCAGCGCAATCGGGTTCGTGCCGTCATATTCGATGCACCCGATCATCTCCGACGGCACCCAGACCGCATGGCTGGTGGCCAACCGCGGCGAGGACTTCAGCCTGGACGCGGAGGTGGCCGTTGCGGCGATACGCGACCGCAACCCCGACATCGTGTTCGTCGCGAGCCCCAATAACCCGTCGGGACAAAGCGTTCCGCTCGACGAGCTGCGCCGCCTGCTCGACGCGATGACCACCGGCATCCTGATTCTCGACGAGGCCTACGGCGAATTCTCGTCGCAGCCCAGCGCGGTCAAGCTGATCGACAAGTACCCGACCAAGCTCGTCGTCACGCGCACCATGAGCAAGGCGTTCGCATTCGCCGGTGGCCGTCTCGGCTACCTGATCGCCGCGCCCGCGGTCGTCGATGCGATGCTGCTGGTGCGGCTGCCGTACCACCTGTCATCGATCACCCAGGCCGCCGCCCGCGCCGCGCTGCGCCACGCCGACGACACGCTCGGCAGCGTCGCCAAGCTGATCGCAGAACGCGAGCGCGTCACAGAAGCGTTGACCGGCATGGGTTTCCGGGTGGTTCCAAGCGACGCCAACTTCGTGCTGTTCGGCGAATTCGCCGACGCGCCCGCGACCTGGCAGCGGTACCTCGACGCGGGGATCCTGATCCGCGACGTCGGCATCCCCGGATACCTGCGCGCCACTACAGGTCTGGCCGAGGAGAACGACGCGCTGCTCGCAGCGAGCGCCCAACTCGCGGCCACCGAACTCGCCCAGCCCTTAGGAGCCCAGTGATCGATACTCGTCGCGCGAAAGTCGAGCGCAAGACCAAAGAGTCCGACATCGTCGTCGAACTCGACCTCGACGGCACCGGCGTCGTCGACGTCAGCACCGGGGTGCCGTTCTACGACCACATGCTCACCTCGCTGGGCAGCCACGCCAGCTTCGACCTGAGCATCAAATCGACCGGCGACGTCGAAATCGAGGGCCACCACACGATCGAGGACACCGCGATCGTGCTGGGCCAGGCGCTGCGCGAGGCGCTCGGCGATAAGAAGGGCATCCGCCGCTTCGGCGACGCGTGGATCCCGATGGACGAGACGCTCGCCCACGCCGCCGTCGACGTGTCCGGCCGGCCGTACTGCGTGCACACCGGCGAGCCGGAACACCTGCTGCACACCACGATCGCGGGCTCTGAGGTGCCGTACCACACGGTCGTCAATCGGCACGTGTTCGAGACCATCGCGATGAATGCCCGCATCGCGTTGCACGTGCGCACGCTGTACGGGCGCGATCCACACCACATCACCGAGGCGCAGTACAAGGCGGTGGCCCGCGCGCTGCGCCAGGCCGTCGAGTACGACCCGCGTGTCACCGGTGTGCCGTCCACCAAAGGCACGCTGTGACAGCCAAAGTCGTCGTCCTCGACTACGGCTCCGGAAACCTGCGGTCGGCCCAGCGGGCGCTGCAGCGGGTCGGCGCCGACGTCGAGGTGACTGCCGACGTCAACGCGGCGATGAACGCCGACGGCCTCGTGGTACCCGGGGTCGGCGCGTTCGAGGCGTGCATGACCGGTCTGCGAAAGATCAGCGGGGACAAGATCATCGACGACCGGGTCGCAGCGGGCCGGCCGGTGCTCGGTGTGTGCGTCGGCATGCAGATCCTGTTCGCCCGCGGCGTGGAGTTCGGCGTGGAGACCACCGGCTGCGGGCAGTGGCCGGGCGCCGTCGTCCGGCTGGACGCCCCGGTGATTCCGCACATGGGCTGGAACGTCGTCGACGCGCCCGCAGGCACCACGCTGTTCAAGGGCATCGACGCCACCACCCGGTTCTACTTCGTGCACTCCTACGCCGCGCAGCAATGGGAGGGCAATCCGGATGCGCTGCTGACCTGGGCCACGCACAGCGTGCCGTTCCTCGCTGCGGTGGAGGACGGACCCTTGTCGGCCACCCAGTTCCATCCTGAGAAGAGCGGCGACGCCGGTGCCGCATTGCTGGCGAACTGGGTAGGGACGCTAGGTTGACCGACGTGCCATTGATTCTGTTGCCTGCTGTCGACGTGGTGGACGGCAAGGCTGTCCGCCTGGTGCAAGGCCAGGCCGGCAGTGAAACCGACTACGGCTCCGCGCTCGACGCCGCCATGACGTGGCAGCGCGACGGCGCCGAGTGGATACACCTCGTCGACCTCGACGCCGCCTTCGGCCGCGGCTCCAATCGTGACCTGCTGGCCGAGGTGGTCGGCAAGCTCGACGTCGCGGTCGAGCTGTCGGGTGGCATCCGCGACGACGAGTCGCTGACGGCGGCGCTGGCCACCGGCTGCGCACGCGTCAACCTCGGCACCGCGGCCCTGGAGAGCCCGCAGTGGTGCGCCAAGGTGGTCGCCGAGCACGGCGAGAGGGTGGCCGTCGGCCTGGACGTGAAGATCGTCGACGGTGAGCACCGGCTCCGCGGCCGCGGCTGGGAGACTGACGGCGGCGATCTGTGGGACGTGCTGGAACGCCTTGACCGCGAAGGGTGTTCGCGCTTCGTCGTCACCGACGTCACCAAGGACGGCACGCTGAACGGTCCCAACCTCGAATTGCTCACCAAGATCACCGGGCGCACCGACGCCCCGGTGATCGCCTCCGGCGGAGTCTCCAGCCTGGATGACCTGCGCGCCATCGCCACGCTGGTCGACCGCGGCGTCGAAGGTGCCATCGTCGGAAAGGCGTTGTACGCCGGACGATTCACGCTGCCGCAGGCGCTGGCCGCGGTGGCTCAGTAGGACCTCGATGGTGCTGGACGAGACCGACCTCGACGCTCTTGTCTCCGAGGCCGCCGCAATCCTGGACGCCGCCGCGAAGCCGTTCGTCGAGGGTCACCGCGCCGACTCGGCGGTGCAGAAGAAGGGCAACGACTTCGCTACCGAGGTCGACCTGGCGATCGAACGCCAGGTGGTCGAGGCGTTGACCGCCAAGACCGGGATCGAGGTGCACGGCGAGGAATTCGGCGGCGCCGACGTCGATTCACCGCTGGTGTGGGTGCTCGACCCGATCGACGGCACGTTCAACTACGCCGCGGGCTCACCGATGGCGGCCATCTTGCTGGGTCTGGTGCGCGACGGTGAGCCGGTGGCCGGCTTGACCTGGGTGCCGTTCACCGGGGAGCGGTTCACCGGCATCGTCGGTAAACCGTTGCGCAGCAACGGCGTCGAGCAGCCTCGGCTGCAGCCCGCGAAGTTGGCCGACTCCATCGTCGGGGTCAGCACGTTCAACGTCGACTCCCGAGGCAGGGTGCCGGGCCGCTACCGGCTGGCCGTGATCGAGAACCTCAGCCGCAAGTGCTCGCGGATGCGGATGCACGGTTCGACCGGCATCGACCTTGCGTACACCGCGGCCGGAATCCTCAGCGGGGCAATCAGTTTCGGCGCACATGTGTGGGACCATGCGGCCGGCGTCGCGCTGGTCCGAGCAGCCGGCGGCATCATCACGGACCTGGACGGCAGCGAATGGACCACCAAGTCGCGTTCGGCGCTGGTCGCGGCGCCCGGCGTGCACGGCGAGCTCCTCGATCTCCTGAACTCCGTCGGCGCCCCGGAGGACTACTGATGGACCCCAAGGATCTCGCGGTGCGCATCATCCCGTGCCTGGACGTCGACAACGGCCGGGTCGTCAAGGGCGTCAACTTCGAAAACCTCCGCGACGCAGGCGATCCCGTCGAGCTGGCCGCACGCTACGACGCGGAGGGCGCGGACGAGCTGACGTTCCTGGACGTCACCGCTTCCTCGTCCGGCCGGGCCACCATGCTGGAGGTCGTCAAGCGCACTGCGGAGCAGGTATTCATCCCGCTCACTGTCGGCGGTGGCGTGCGCTCGATCGCGGATGTCGACGCGCTGCTTCGCGCCGGTGCCGACAAGGTTTCGGTCAATACTGCTGCAATAGCCCGGCCGGAACTGCTCGCCGAACTCTCGAGGCAGTTCGGGTCGCAATGCATCGTGTTGTCGGTCGACGCCCGCACCGTCCCGGAAGGGCAAGAGCCAACGCCGTCGGGCTGGGAGGTCACCACGCACGGCGGCAGGCGCGGCACCGGGATCGACGCGATCGAATGGGCGACCCGCGGAGCCGAACTCGGCGTCGGAGAGATCCTGCTGAACTCGATTGACTACGACGGCACCAAGGCCGGTTTCGACCTGAAGATGCTGCGCGCCGTGCGTGGCGCCGTGTCGGTGCCGGTGATCGCCAGCGGCGGCGCGGGCGCGGTGGAACATTTCGCCCCTGCCGTTGTTGCAGGAGCCGACGCCGTGTTGGCCGCCAGCGTGTTCCACTTCGGGGAACTGACCATCGGCCAGGTGAAGGCGGCGATGGCGGCAGAAGGGATCGTGGTGCGGTAATGGCACTCGACGAGGGGATCGCGT
This sequence comes from Actinomycetota bacterium, assembly GCA_046725575.1. Lineage (GTDB taxonomy): Bacteria > Actinomycetota > Actinomycetes > Mycobacteriales > Mycobacteriaceae > Mycobacterium. The sequence goes on from JBKOYU010000130.1 coordinate 12,738, forward strand.
CGCGGCTGAAGCGCGACGCCAACGGGCTGGTCACCGCCGTGGCGCAGGAGCGTGGCACGGGCCAGGTGCTGATGGTGGCGTGGATGGACGACATCGCGCTGG
>JBKOYU010000919.1:0-7863 GCA_046725575.1 Actinomycetota bacterium
CCCACACCGGTCGTCGACGTATCCGTAGCTGCGGTTGGGATCGGGTACGGCGGATTGCGCCCGTCGCGCGGTCCCGCTTACTGTCTGAGAACACCCTGCGACGGTCACTACCGCTGTGACCGCCGCAGCGGCTACCGCCGCAAAATAACTGACACGCCAACGCATCGCTCATCACGCTACCCAGCACGGTCAACGAAGGCGACTCGTGCCAACCACTGCCACGACGGCCGCTGACCGACGTACGCTCCCTCCGTGACATCGAAGGCTGTGGGCCGCTCGCTCGCGGCGTGCGCGATCGCGTTCCCGGTCGCGTTCGGTCTGGGAGCGCCATCCGCTCAAGCGAAGAACGGCGACACGCACATCACCGGGCAGGGCATCATGCAGACGATCGACTGCAACGAGTCGACGCTGTTGGTCACTGGCACCGGCAACACGGTGTACGCACTGGGCAGCTGCTGGGCGGTGACCATGCAAGGTTCTTCGAACGTCGTCATCGCCGACAACATCGTCGACAATGTCACCGTGTACGGAAACGACCAGACCGTCTTCTATAAGAGCGGCGAGCCTTTCGTGTGGGACCGAGGCCGTGAATTGGGCATGACCAACCGCATCGACCGGGTACCCGCCTGACATGCGCACAAATTCTCTCATCGCCTGCTGTGCAATTGCGGCCTGCGCACTCGGCCTGGCCGGCTGCGGCTCAGAAAAAAAGGAATCCGGCGCCCCGACCGCGACCGCGGGCACGTCCGGTGCGCAGGTCGAGATCGGCAACACCATCAACTACGGGTCGTTCGGCACCACCGCCGAAGTCGATTGTGCCGACGGAAAGTCGCTCAACGTCGGCGGTTCCAACAACACGCTGACCGTCAAGGGGACCTGCGCCAGCGTGAACATCGGCGGGGCCGACAACAAGATCACCTTCGAGAAGGTCGACAAGGAGTTGTCCGTCGTCGGCCTGAACAACACCGTCACCTACAAGGACGGTGATCCGAAGGTCGACGACCTCGGCTCGGGCAACAAGATTTCGAAAGGCTGACTGGGCCCACGCGCCAGCTGGGGACTAGGCGCTTGCGCCGTGCCGGCCGGCCCCCGAGGCGAATCGTGCCGCGCCCTCCAGTGATTCGGCCGCCACGCGCGAGATGCTGGCGAATTCGAAGTCCATGGCCTCGGCTTCCGATGCCCCCCACTGGTTCAGCATCGAGAGCCGGTCCGACCGCATGCACTGCTGCGGAAGCGTCGCGAGTTCGGCGGCGAGCTCCTCCGCCCGTTGGCGCGCTTCGCCTTTGGGCACGACGCGGTTGGCCAACCCGATCACCCACGCCTCCTGCGCATCCACGGTGCGGCCGGTGAGGATCATGTCCATTGCACGGCTGTGCCCGATCAGCCGCGGCAGCCGCACCGTGCCGCCGTCGATCAGCGGCACACCCCAGCGCCGGCAGAACACGCCGAACACGGCGTCCTCCTCGGCCACCCGCAAGTCGCACCACAGCGCCAACTCCAATCCGCCCGCGACCGCGTAACCGCTGACGGCGGCGATCACCGGCTTGGACAACACCAACCGGCTCGGGCCCATCGGACCGGGCCCGGTGCGATGCACCGGGTTGGCATCCGGTGTGCCGAACGCCTTGAGATCGGCTCCCGCACAGAATGTTCCGTTGTCTCCCCAGAGCACCGCGACGGATGCCGAATCATCCTTGTCGAATTCGTCGAACGCTTCGTACAACTCCGCCGCCGCCGGTCCGTTGACGGCGTTGCGCGCCTCGGGCCGATTCATGATCACAGTCGTCACCGGGCCGCTACGCTCGACCCGCACTCCACCACTCGTCATGTTGCCTCCATCAGTTCGACACCGTCGCGCCGCGCGACCAGTTCCGCGGCGAAGTTCATGTAGGCCTTCCGCAACGCGTCACCAGGCCAGTCGGCGGGCAGCAGTTCGTCGGGCAGCACCGGGTCGGTCAGCAGGTGGCGCACGATGCCGGCCGCGGCGACGAATCGGGCGGGAATATCGGTGGCCGTTGCCATTTGGTCGAGTAGCTCCCGACCGGCGCGCACCCATCCCGGCAGGTCCCACAGCCGCGCGGCCAGCCTTGCGGGGTCGTCGTCGCGGGCTTGCAGTACCCGCACCCGGTCGAGCACCTCGGCCGTCAGCTCCACGTCCAGGTTGTCGGGCCGGAGCCAGACCCCCTCGCGAAGCTCGGCGAACCGCTTGTCCTGCAGCGTGGTTCGCAGCGCCGCGCGGGTGCGGGCATCAGTGCCGATACTGGTGATCACGAGCGTCGTCCAGGTTCCGTGCCACTTCCGCAGCCGGGGGTTGATCGCGTCGTCCTGGCGGCGCTGCCGGGCCAGCAGCCGGTCGGAAAGCCGGTAGCCGTCCTCGGAGCGCACCAGGTCACCCGCGCTCACCATCCGGGTCAGGGCGACCCGAACCGTCGGCTCCCTGATGTCGAAATCAGATGTAAGCCTGATGAGTTCGCTCGCGGTGGCCCAGGCCGGGTGCGCGCCGAGCAACACGCTCAGCACGACCGAGCGGGCAGTCATCCGCGATAGCGTGGGCATCGCTAGACCCCGGATGCCTTCCGTCCGTGGTCGCCGAACGGCTCGTCGCGGTGGCGGACGGCTTCGCGGAATCCGTGTTCGCGCGCATCCGCGACGAACGCGTGCCCTTCGGGGGTGTGGCGAGCGATGCCGTCGAATACGGTGCTGACCATCCGGCTCGTCGCAACGCCCTGTTGCAGCAGCGCGGTGTTCATCGCCAGCTTGACCATGATGAGCTGGTTGATCGGGACCGCTGCGATCCGCTCGACGAGGCGCTCGGTCCGCTCGTCGAGGTCCTTTGGGTCGGGCGCCTCGACCGCAAGGCCCCATTCGGCGGCTTGCGCGCCGGTGATGCAATCACCGGTCAGCAGAAGGCGTTTGGCGCGTTGGTCGCCGAGGCGATGCGCCCACATGCCGGCTGCGGGCACACCCCACACCCGCGTGGGCGGGTAGCCGATCTTGGCGTCGGCCGCCGCGATCACCTGGTCGGCGTGCAGGGCGATGTCGGTGCCGCCCGCCACGCAGTAGCCGTGAATCTTGACGACCGTCGGTTTGTCGGCGTGCATCAGGCTGGAGAAGCCGCGGACGAACCGGCTCATCATCTGGTAGTCGATCATCGGGTCCCACGGCTGATCGGGCAGATGGTTGATCGCCTGCGTCTTGCCGGAGAGCACGGTGTCCTTGTACGGGCTGCCCCCGCCCGCAGATGACGAACCCTCGGCATACGCGGACAGATCGAAACCGGCGCAAAAGCCTTGGCCGCGACCGGATACCAGGATGACGTGCACATTGGGGTCGAGATCGGCCCGCTCGACCAGCGCCGACAGTTCCAGCGGTGTGTCGGCGACGATCGCATTGCCCTTCTCGGGGCGATTGAAGGTGATGCGCGCAACCCGATCGGTGACCTCATAAGTCATCGTCTTCAGGTTGTCGAAGTCCACGGGCCTGATGGCGTGTGTCATCCCTTGACCATCGCACGTTCCAGGATCGGCGCGAGATCCAGCCCGGTCGGCATGGTTCCGAATGCGCCGCCCCATGCGCCGCCCATTCGGGTGGCCAGGAACGCCTCGGCGACCGCGGGGTGGCCGTGGCGGACCAACAGCGAGCCCTGCAGTGCGAGGCTGATGTCCTCGGTGATTTTGCGGGCCCGGTACTGGATGGTCTCGAGGTCCTCCAGCGCCGGTTTGAGCGCGTCGACGTGGGCGTCGAGGCGCGGATCGTGGCCCGTCGTCTTGGCCAGCTCGTCGAACAGCACGTCGACACACTCGGGCCGAGTTGCCATGGCGCGCAACGTGTCCAGCGCGCTGACATTGCCTGAACCTTCCCAGATGCCCATCAGCGGCGCCTCGCGATACAACCGCGGCATGCCGGACTCCTCGACGTAGCCGTTGCCGCCAAGGCATTCCATCGCCTCGGCGGCGTGCGGTGTGGCGCGCTTGCACACCCAGTACTTGCTGGCCGCCAGGCCGATGCGGCGCAGCAGCGTCTCGCGTTCGTCGCCGCGCACCGCGGCGTCGGTGGCGCCGGCCATCCGCATCGCGACGATGGTGGCGGCCTCGGCTTCGACCGCGAGGTCGGCCAGCACGTTGCGCATCAGCGGTTGGTCGATCAGGTACGCGCCGAACGCCTTTCGGTGCTGCGCGTGGTGAATAGCGCGCGTTAGTCCGTTGCGCATGCTGGTGGCGCTGCCAAGCGTGCAGTCCAGCCGGGTGAGGTTGACCATCTCGATGATGGTCGATACGCCGCGGCCCTCGTTGCCGACCAGCCAGGCGGTGGCGCCGTCGTATTCGACCTCGCTTGAGGCGTTGGCGTGGTTGCCCAGCTTCTCCTTGAGGCGCTGCAGGAACATCCGGTTGCGGCTGCCGTCGGGCAGAACCCGCGGCAGGAAGAAGCAGCTCAGTCCGCCCGGTGCTTGGGCCAGCACGAGGAAGATGTCGCACATCGGCGCCGACGTGAACCACTTGTGGCCGGTGAGGCTGTAAGTGCCGTCGCCGTTCGGCGTGGCCTGTGTGGTGCCGGCACGGACGTCTGAACCGCCCTGCTTCTCGGTCATCGACATGCCCGCGGTGATGCCGACCTTGGTGGCGGGCACCTTCAGCTCGGGGTCGTACTCGCGACTCGCCAACAGAGGCTCGTAGATGGCGGCCAGTTCGGCGTTGTTGCGGAGCGCCGGCACGACGGCGTACGTCATCGAGATCGGGCAGATGTGGCCGGGCTCGGGCGTCCACACCGAGGTTTTGGCGGCACGGACGACGTGCGCGCCGGGGCGGTCGTCTGCCCAGGGCGCGGCGTGCAGGCCATGGCCGATCGCGACCTTCATCAGCTCGTGGTAGGCCGGGTCGTACTCGACCTCGTCGATGCGGTGGCCGTAGCGGTCGTGGGTGCGCAGGATCGGCTGGTTGCGATCGGCGAGCTCGCCCCACCGGTGCGCCTGCCTGCTGCCGGAGAGCGCTCCGAGTTCGGTGACCTCGTCAACGCTCCACTCGCCGCCCTCACGGATCAGCGCCTCAATCAGTACCGGGGATGTCGCGGGGTTGTAGTTCTCCAGCGGCGGGGCCTGGTTGGTGACGACATGCGTGTCTGGCATGCCTTTATATTACATTTCTACGACAGTCGCACAATAGACGTAACACATGCGTTCTGCTCAGCCAGGATGGGCCGCGAAGAATTGCCACAGCGCCGGTGTGGCGAACGACGGCCACTCGTGTCTCCCGCCGTCCACGGTGACCAGGACGACGCTGCGGCCGTCGGGACAGCCTGCGGTCGACGTGGTGACCGCACCGTCGGTGGTGGTGGCAGGCGGGGCACATCCGTCGACATTGCGCCAAACCCGGTAGGAGCGGTCCAGTCCACCGAAGTTCATCGTGCGCACCGTCGAGCCGTCGGTAAAGCTTTGGGGCGCAGCCGAACCCGGCGCGGCGCAACCCGCCGCGACGAGGAGCACACCGAGCAGCGAGGCGAGTCGGGCGGCCACGGGCTCCACGGTAGGGCTCGAGAGAAGCGAGTGCCGCACAGGCGAAACAGAATTCAGCTAATCTTCAGCCTCGGCCGGCTGTCTTCGCCAGGACTCAAAGCACCGGATGACAAGCAGCACGACCGCGGCAAGCAGCCATCCGAGAAGGATGTCAACGACGAAATGCTCCGCCGTGTAAACGAGCGTGAACGCCATAACAACGACATAGGCCGCGAGCAGCGGCCGCCACCTACGCTGAACCCGGGTCCACAGAAACGCCGCAACGGCAGCGGTCAGGGCTGCGTGCAACGAAGGGATCGCCGCCACCAGGTTGACACTCGCCTGGCCCTGGTCAATCAGCGCACTGGCCGTCTGGAGGTTCAGCTTGCCCCAACCACGTCCGACGATCCGCTCGACCCAGCCGTTGGAGCCGTCATGCGTGGTCCGCATCGCGCCGAGCAGGCCGCCGTCGGGGCGGGCCGGGCGGAACATGCATCCCGGGCCCGACGGACCGCCGGCGACGTCGGTGGGCGTGCACCGGGCGGCGGCCCACGGCGGTGCGGCAGGCAGCAGGGCATAGACGATCAGCGCCGTCAAGGACAGCCCGACGAACAATCGGACGAACGCCTTCCACTCATCTCGATCGCGTAGCCACAGCACGGCGGCGACGACGTACGGAAGGATGAAAAACGACATGTAAACGGTGCTGATGACGATCTCCCACCACGGCGGGTAGGGCAGCTTCAGCCGCTCCTGCAGCCACACCGTCGGGACTGTGCCGAAGAACATCCAGCGATCGACGTCGACCTGCCAGTGCCACATCGTCGGCCGCCCGATCAAAGTCGCCGCTCCCCTGCTGAGGTCGTATGCGACGAGCACCAATGCGAACGGCAGCCAATCCCGGATGACATAGAGCATGCGGCGGCCCTGACCGATGCTGGCCGCCAGCAGTCCCGTGCAGATGTAGAGCAGCAACAACTCGCGGTTGAACGCGAAACCCGTTGTGGCGGTTCGATAAACCACAATGGCGGCCCACGTCGCGACGGCGATGCGACGGGCAATCGTCAGCCGGCGCTCGCGCGTCTGGACCGCGTCCTGGAGGCGGACCAACGCAATTGGCGAGTCATCGACTGCCGACACTCAATTCAGCGTAGTTTACCCCCGCGTTACCGCGGGTTGGATAATCGTTCGCGTTATCGAACCGTGCTTCAGCCGACGTGCTCGCGCAGGAACGCGATGTCGTCCTTTCGACCCTCGTCGGCGGTTTCGCAGATCACCGGCGCATCGGCGGCCTTGACCACCGCAACCAACAGCTCGGGGTCGATCTGGCCGGTGCCAAAGTTGGCGTGCCGGTCGGCACCCGAGCCTGCGGCGTCGCGAGAGTCGTTGCAGTGCACCAGGTCGATGCGGCCGGTAAGGGCCTTGATGCGGTCGACCGCGTCGATCAGGGTTTCACCAGCGGCCCATGCATGGCACGTGTCGAGGCAAAAGCCGATGCCCTTGTCGCCGATGTGGTCCCACAGGCGGCCGATGACGTCGAAGTGCCGGGCCATCGCATGGTCACCGCCCGCGGTGTTTTCCAGGTATACGGCCACGTCGGTCTCGAGGTACTCCAGCGCCTTGCGCCAGCGCTCGAAGCCGGCCTCCCAATCGTTGTCGTCGGCATGGCCGCCGTGCACGATCACCGCGGTCGCGTTGATCTCCGACGCCGCGTCGCAGGTGTCCTGCAGGATCTTGCGCGACGGGATGCGCACCCGGTTGTTGGCCGACGCCACGTTGATCAGGTACGGCGCGTGCACGAACAGCGGCATACTCGACGCCTTCAGCACCTCCGCGTCCTCGCGAGGTTTGGGCTTCTTCCAGCTCTGCGGGTTGCCGAGGAAGAACTGCACCACGTCGGCGCCGTCGGCCTCGGCCGCGGCCAGGGGATCGTCTTGGTGGACGTGCGAACCAATAAGCACGCGCCCAGTCTAGTGAGGCGGTGCGACAGAGCGATGCGCGAGCAGACGCGTAGTCCCCCAGTTTGAGCGGAAAATGGGGGTCTACGCGTCTGCTCACCCGGCGAGTCGGCCGCGCTCGAGATGGCCGAAGATCCGGCTGACCAGTTCGTATGGACGCCTGCGGACGTCGTCGACAACCATCGGCACGGTCGTCCATCCGCATTCCTGCAATCTCGCTGTCTTCATGCGGTCGTGCTTCCACCCCTCAGGGTTCGCATGCCACTCGACGCTCTCATATTCAGCGACAACCTTGGAGTCCGGCCACGCAAAATCGACCCGCCACAGTTTGCCGTGGCGATCAACGATTTCGTACTGCAAATCCGGCAGCGGCAATCCACCATCTATGAAGACCAGCCGAGCCTCACTCTCCATCGG
>JBKOYU010000215.1:0-5150 GCA_046725575.1 Actinomycetota bacterium
TTCGCCGACTACAACTGGGATCTCGATTGCGGGGCGCCGTCATTTGTCACCGAGACGCCCGGCACGCAGATGAAGGCCGACCCGTCGCGGCTGGAGGTCTTCAAGGACTACGTCCGCAACGTCGCCACCTGGCTGCAGCCCGCGACCAACCTTTCGGTGGCGGTATGACCACCACGCCGAAGGTGGGTGAGCAGGTGGCCCTCTACGAGGCCACCGACGGGCGAGAAGGCGGCACACTCGCTGGCCGGCCCGTCACGGCAGCGTCCGCAAGAACCGTTCCTGGTTACTGATCAGGAGGGAGTCCTGTGCGGCCCGAACGGTGTTGGCCGCTGGCGGCGGGTGTTTCCGGTGGACCGACACACCTCGTGGTGGGTGTGTCGGTGGGCCGGAACTGCGGTGCCTGCCACCGTGGCTGCGGTGATGATCGGGCGTGGTCGGTGCAGTGCCCACACTCGTCCGCTGTCGGGTGCGGGGTCCTGCCGGCCGTCGCCTGATCGCCAAACCGAGGCCACGCGGTGGCATCCTGGCTTGATGGGGCTGTTGCTCGTCCGTCTCATCGAGTTGCTGATCGTCATCGTGCCAGTGATCGGGTTGGTCATCGCCGGTATGAAAGCGCTTTCGGCGGCCCGGGGGCGTCAGGCAGAGAGGGGCAACGAACCTGTCGTCGCTGCGCCTCAGGCGACCAACAATCGCGCAGCGCAATGGAGGGCCATCTCGCGCACGGTGAAGGAGCACGACCGAACGGACACCCGGTGGTTGGATTACGAACTCGACATCGGCAAGCTGCTCGACTTTCCGCTGATGACCGATATGCGTAACCCGCTTACCGAGCGCTTCCATCGGGCGAAACTGCGAGCCGACCTGCTGCGGCCTGCGAAGGCCGAAGACCTTCTCGAAGATACCGACGCCGCCCGTCAATACCTCGACGCGGTCGAGAACTATGCGACTGCGTTCGATGTCGCTGAAAGCGAGGCGATTCGCAGGCGCCGCAACGATTTCACGAAAGCTGAGCAGCAGCGTCTCACCCGGGCGCGGAGCGCTCTACGTGTGGCGGTGGATGCCGGCGCGACCCCGCAGGAGCGCGAACGTGCCTACGCTCTTGCCTCTAGGGAACTCGACGGGCTGATCGTCCTGCCAGAGCGCGCTCGAGCTGCAATCGAGCGTGGAATCCTCGGTGAGCTCGACGGTTAGTGCCGCTACGTCGTCCTCCCGTTCGATGCGAGTTGGCGCGCGGCGAAGTCCGCGGCCTGAGCCGCCATGCCGTTCACCGCATAGAGGGTGTGCGTGCCGTTGTCGTTGCCGCTCGGCGAGCAGATGGGGTCTTCGGGGATGCACAGGTCGGTGGTCTTCCCCGAATAGAGCTGGCCGACCGTGATCGGCGGCGCTCCTGTGTAGATCTGCTGTAAGAACCCGCTCGACGGCTTCCCGAACAGTGCCACCGCGGCGACGTGGCTTGCCGCCTCTGGCGGCAGCGGGCCTGTGATGCCGGCCGGAAGCGTGAAACCGTTGGGTACTGCGTCTTCGGTGGTGTACGCGACCACTGCAGCCCCTTGGGAGTATCCGCCAAGGACCATCTTCGTGTTCGGACAGCTTGCGGACACGGCGCGAATCTTGTTGCTCGCGTCGATCACACCGTCAGCGGCCGTCGCGAAATCCAGCGACGCCGGGTAGTTCACGGGGTACACGTCGACCGATTTGCCTCCGAGTTGCGCGCGAAGCGCGTCGACGAAGGCCTGTCCGGTCTGTCCGACACCAGGTGGCTCAAATGTGCCTCGTGCGAACACCACCTCGACATCGGGACATGGCGCGGCGGAAGCGAAAGGAATGTTGATCGCTGCCCCTAGCAGCGCTGAAGTTGCGACCACCGCAACACCGAGAAACCGACTGACGACGCTCATCTGCACCTCACCGTCCCACTAAATTCCCGACCCGGCGCAGGCACCAATGCTCGCTCCGCGGACGACGCGGTAGGTACCCTGCTGTGCGCTCGACCAAACCAGCGTATTCGAACGCAACTACTTTTGCGGCCCCAGCTTCTCGGCGACAAGGTACGCGTCCGCCCATGCGCCGATGATTCGACCTGCCCGACGCGCCTGGCCGGGGCCGGTGAGCAAGTGGTCCGACCCCTCCAGGGAAACGAAGCTGCGCGGGTGACGTGCGGTGCGGAAGATTTCACTCGCGTTCTCGATGCCGACGGTGTTGTCCGTCGGCGAGTGCAGGATCAGCAGCGGCAACCGCAGCCCGCGGATCTTGTCGTGCAGGGCGGCCGCGCGGACATCCTCAACGAACGCTCGCTTGAGGGTGAGCGTGCGCCCGCCCACCATCCACTCGGCACTGCCTTCGGACAGCACCCGGTTGACCACCGCGTCGTAGTGATGCTCAGCATGTGCGGGGTCCATCGGCGCCCCGACCGTGGCGACCGCCCGCACGCCGGGTGACTGCCTGGCTGCGGCGATCACTGCTGCACCGCCGAACGAATGGCCGACGAGGATGTCGGCGGGCGTTCCTTGCTCGGCCATGAACTCGCAGGCCCGGATGACGTCATTGACCTTCACGGTGAACGAGCCGTCGCCCCAGTCGCCCTCCGAGTCGCCCAAGCCGAGCGCGTCGAAGCGCAGCATGCCGATGCCGTCCTCGGCGAGTTGCTTGCAGATGCGCGCGGCGGCCGGCGAGTCCTTGCCGAGCGTGAACCCGTGCGAGAAGACGCCCCAGCCGCGGGGAGCCTCGGCGGGCCGGTCGACGATTCCCGCCAAACGGGGTCCCGTTGAGCTGGTAAACGAGACGCGCTCGGCCATGCCGGAGGTCTACCACGCTGCACCACCGTTTTTCCATGTCGCTACCGTTTAAGCACCAGAACACGCACCACGACGAAACGGCAGAGCACGCCATGTCCGAACAGGTCACCACCAACGCGCCCGATCCGGCCGACGTCGGCTCGCGGATCGATCCGGTACTCGCCCGGAGCTGGCTGTTGGTCAACGGCGCGCACGACGACCGGTTCCAGGCCGCCGCACACTCCCGCGCCGACATCGTCGTCCTCGACATCGAGGATGCGGTCGCGCCCAAGGACAAGTCCGCCGCCCGCGACAACGTTGTGCGCTGGCTGAGCGCGGGAAACTCCGACTGGGTGCGTGTCAACGGCTTCGGCACGCCGTGGTGGGCCGACGACCTGAGAGCACTCGCCGGCACGTCCATCGGCGGCGTGATGCTCGCGATGGTCGAATCGGTCGACCATGTCGCCGAGACCGCCAAGCGACTGCCCAATGTCCCGATCGTGGCGCTCGTGGAAACGGCACGGGGTCTGGAACGCATCACCGAGATCGCCTCGGCAAAAGGGACCTTCCGGCTTGCGTTCGGCATCGGCGACTTCCGCCGCGACACCGGCTTCGGGGAAGACCCCGCCACCCTTGCATACGCACGCTCCCGCTTCACCATCGCCGCCAAGGCGGCCCACCTGCCGAGCGCGATCGACGGGCCGACCATCGGCTCCAACCCGCTCAAGCTCATCGAGGCCACGGCGGTTTCCGTCGAGTTCGGGATGACTGGCAAGATCTGCCTCAGCCCCGATCAGTGTGCGGTAGTCAACGAGGGGCTGTCCCCGTCGCAAGACGAAATCGCTTGGGCGAAAGAGTTTTTCGCGGAATTCGAGCGCGACGGCGGCGAGATTCGCAACGGGTCGGACCTGCCGCGTATCGCGAGGGCCACCAAGATCCTCGAGCTGGGTCGCTCCTACGGCATCGAGGTGTCGCACTTCGACGACGAGCCCGTCCACATGCCCGCCCCGTCGGACACGTACCACTACTGACAGTTAGGTGCCGCAGAAGGTTCGATAGGCGCCGAAATCCTCCGGAGCCGGTTCGGCGTAACGGTCCAGCCCGGGCCGTTCGTCGTAGGGCGCCGTCACGGCCGCAAGCAGCCGTGCGAGCGGATCGAGCTCGCCCTCGGTCGCCGCGGCGAGGGCCTCCTCGACCAAATGGTTTCGTGGGATGTACACCGGATTGGCGCGGTCCATCGCGTCCCCGTCCGGAGTGAGTGCCTGCCAGCGCGCCAACCAACCGTCGAATGTGGCGAGGTCGATGAACAGTCCGCGCACCGGTTCGACGTCACGGCGCGCCGCCCGGCCGAGCAGGCGGTAGAACGACGTGTGGTCGGCCCGGCTCTGCTGAAGTTGTTCGAGGAGTTCGGAGATCAACGGCGTCACGACGTCGTCGTCCACGTCGCGGAGGCCGAGCTTCGCGCGCATGCCGGCCGACCATGCCGCGACGTACTGGCGGCGGAATCCGTCGAGTGACTCCTGTGCGAGGACGAGCGCTTGGTCGAGATCGTCGGAGAACAGCGGAACCAATGTCTCGGCGAACCGCGCGAGATTCCACGCGGCGACTGCAGGCTGGTCCCCGTAGGCGTATCGGCCCCAGGTGTCGATCGAGCTGAACACCGTCGCCGGGTCGTAGGCCTCCATGAACGCGCATGGTCCGTAGTCGATGGTCTCGCCGGAGATCGTCATGTTGTCGGTGTTCATCACCCCGTGCACGAACCCGACGAGCAGCCATTGCGCCACTAGCGACGCCTGGGCGGCGACGACCGCCTCGAACAACGCGCGGTACGGATTCTCCGCGGCGGCGGCACTCGGATGGTGCCGGGCGATGGCGTGGTCGGCGAGCCGCCGCACCAGATCGACGTTGCCCGCGGTCGCGGCGTACTGAAAACTGCCCACCCGCAGGTGGCTGCTCGCCACCCGCGCAAGGACGGCTCCCGGCAGCAGCGTCTCGCGGTGGACGCGGCGGCCCGTCGCCACGACGGCGAGGGACCGGGTGGTGGGGATGCCCAGCGCGTGCATCGCCTCGCTGACGAGGTATTCGCGCAGCATCGGGCCGACCGCGGCTAGACCGTCGCCTCCTCGCGCGAACGGCGTGGCTCCCGAACCCTTGAGGTGCATGTCACGGACGGTCCCGTCCGCGCAGGTGATCTCGCCGAGCAGCAGCGCACGTCCGTCACCCAGCCGCGGGACAAACCCGCCGAACTGGTGTCCGGCGTAGGCCTGCGCCACCGGCGCGGCACCGTCAGGCACCGAGGCGCCGACCAAGAACTGCAATCCGTCCGGGCTTCGCAGCCAGGCAGGATCAAGGCCGAGGTCGGCGGCCAACCGCTCA
>JBKOYU010000646.1:0-1576 GCA_046725575.1 Actinomycetota bacterium
GTCGGAGGGCGTCCGCTGGCCCAGCAGTTCCAGGAGCGGCTTTTCGGCCCGGTCGGCCTCGCGCAGACGTCGCTTCCCGCCGCCGACGACACTTCCATGCCAGCTCCTTACTCACACGGCTACATGTACGGCGGCAGCTTCTATGCACTCGCCGACGACCCGTATCCCGCTGACATGCAGGCCGCCGCGCGGGTAGGCACTTTGCAGCCGATCGACTACACCAACCAGAACTCGTCCTACGCCACCGCCGCCGGGGGAGCGATCTCCACAGCCGATGACCTGGCGTCGTGGATGAAAGCACTCGTTTCGGGCAAGGTCTTCAATGCCGACTTCCACCAACAGTGGTTGACGAGCCTGCAGGCCGAGGATCCGGACGCGCCCGACGGGCAGAAGTACGGGTACGGAATCTCGTATCAGCGCTTCGGCCCGAAGGCCGCGATGTTCTACCACGGTGGTGAACTTCCGGGCTTCAACTCGTTCATCGGCTACGACCCGGATAACGATGTGGCGCTTGTCATTTGGACGAATCTGACTCTCTCGCCGGAGGGCAAGACGACGGCGCAGGCCATGTTGCCGACAGTTCTCGACGAAATCTACGCGGGCTTGTCGCTGGCGTCCCCGCCGACTCCGACAACCACGAGGTAATCACATCGAAGAATTGGTCTGCAGCGACGACCGCGGCCGACGGCGGGGTTGTGGAGTTCCGCTTCAACCTGTAAATGCTCTGATCAGAAGCCGATTACACGTTCCCGGTACGCATTGGGTACATAGACGCATCCTCGCTGACGTCGGGAGCGCTGACTAGTCATTTTGTTGTGACGGGGGACCTCAGGTGGGTTCGAATTCCCACAGGACGGGAAAACCGTCGCGGCCTTTGGGGATCGGAATGTAGCTGTGGTGCGTCGTGGGGTCGACAGCCAGTGAGTGCGCGCCATCGGCCAGATGAGCCGAACCCCGCACGATCAGGCGTCCGTGATCATGATCAAAGATGCTTACCCAGCCGCTTTCGGCGGCGACATACACGCGGCCAGCGCCTGGGTCGTAGGCCAACACGTCGGGCGTTTCGCCGACTTCGTAGTGGTCGATCACGGTTCGGTTGGCCAGGCCAACTGTGACCATTGTGGCGTTGGCTTCGCAGCCGACGAACATCACCTGGTCGGTGACGTCGAGCGCCTGACCGTGCGGGTGGTCGCAGCCTGGGGTGGGAATGCGTTCTGTCACAGTGAAACTGACAGGGTCGATCACGGCCAGGTCGTTGCGGCCTTGCACCGCGACCACCATTCGGTCTGTGGGCGGGTCGTACACGACGTTTCCCACCTCACCGCCCAATGGGACCGTTGCGCGGACTGCGCCAGTGTCGGCGTCGATCACCGATTCGGTGCCAGCACTCTCGTTGGTCGTCCAGACCGTGTGCCGGATGGGGTCGTAGGCCAGCCCGTCGGGATAGGTGTCGGTCGCGGCGCGGAACACGACTGCCCCGGACTCTTCGTCGATGGCGACCAACTGGTTGCTACCTGTCGCCGTCGCGTATACCCGATGCTTGTCGGGAACGACGATCACCCCATGAACGTCTGAC
>JBKOYU010000463.1:0-10632 GCA_046725575.1 Actinomycetota bacterium
ATGTTGGGTGTGCTCGACGCAGACGACGATGGCAAAGCGATCGCCGACGAGGAGCGGAGAAAGCTCGGCGAGGTGCGGCAGATTCTCGAGCGAGGTGAATACGCCGACGCTGCAGAGTATTTCGTCGAACGAGTGGCCCTAGGGCCTGGGATGTGGTCGGAGCTGCCGCCGCCCCTGCAGCAGATGTTTGTGAAAAACGCCCCGACGTTTCTGGGCGAGCTCCGCGACCCCGATGCGCTCAGTGCCGATCTGGATTCCTTGAGACGGCTCAGCACTCCAGTACTCCTCACCCTCGGCGACCAGAGCCCGGCGTTCTTCGCGCCGATCATCGAACGGCTCGTGGACCTGCTTCCGAACGCCCGACGGCGGCTGTTGTCTGCCACCGGGCACGTGCCCCACATGACGCATCCGGAAGCGTTTCTGCCGGTGACGCGGGACTTCCTGCTGGAGCAGAACGGATGATTTCGATCGCCGCGAAAATGCTCAGGCCGTAATCGACTGCTGCGGCACAGAGTCGGGGTTGCTTACCGCACGGGTAGGAAATTCTTCCCATTCAAGAGTGGAGTCTGGCTTCCCAGCGATTACGGAACCGCGACGTGATCCTGAGTATTTCCCTCATGACTATGCACTGGGAAGAGCTACGACACGAGCCCACCGCGATGGCCGTCCGTGCACGTCGCCTGGCACGCACCAGCCTGGCGACAGCCGCTTTGATGACTGGCTTGGCAATCGGATTCGCCGCTAGTGCCGTCGCCGAACCCATCGGGCAGATCGGCGACGAGGCGGGCTTCAACGAGTGCGTAAAGGAGCATCCTGATGATGAGGGTTTCGCCGTCTGCTGCGTCTTCTACGGCGGATCGCTTGACGAAGGTCCAAACCATCAGGCGTGTGTTATCGGCCCGGTCACCACGCCCGAAGAGGAAGGGGCCTCTGCACCCCAGACGCCAAAGCGGCCGATTGTCGTCCGCCCAGGCCTGATCGACTCCGCCCAGGTTCTCGAGCCGGCCGCAACCACTCCGGTGCTTGCGCCGGTGCCCCGCGCGCCCGTCGCCTCCCTGGGTTAGCGCGCTCCGGCCGAGTGTGGCCTTACGGCACGGTCACTCCGCGATCCGCGTGTATCGAGTCCACACTCGGCGGCGGCGCGGGCGCCGACCGTCGATCTGCGCCTTGTTGACGTTCCAAGTACCGTCCACAAAACGCCCTACGTATGGTAGCACCTAGTGGATAGGTGGTACCATACATTCATGAACAAGACCACCGTCTACCTGCCTGATGAACTCGAGGCACGGCTAGATGCGGAAGCGGTGGCTAGCGGAACCACTAAGGCGGAACTCATCCGGCGAGGTATCGCGATGCTGCTCGATGCGTCGCAGCCGCGAAAGCGACATCCACTGCCGGTATTCCGCAGCGGACGCGTGCGCGACGCGGACCAGATGGACGACGAACTCTACGCCCACATTAAGGAGCGCGCAGCCCGCCGATGATCATCGTCGCCGACACGTCGGCTTTGTTCGCCGGCTTCGACGCCGACCAGCCGGAGCAGCCGCGAATCGCTGCGGTTATGGAAAGCGAAACCCTGGCGATATCGCCCCTTGTGATAACCGAACTTGATCACCTTGTACACCGCGACCTCGGCTACTCGGCCGCCGTGGAAGTCATCGACGCCCTGGCTGGCCGCATGGCCGAGGGCCAATATCGCCTACCCGAGCTGAAGGCTGGCGATATCGTTGCGGCCCAAGGCATCCGGGTCAAGTATGAGGCATTGCATCTCGATTTGGCCGACGCGGTCGGGGTTATTCTCGCCGACCGGTACAAGACCGACCGCATCCTCACTCTCGACCAGCGTGACTACCGCGTGATCAAACCGCTCACGCCCGGCCTTGACGCCTTCCGAATTCTCCCAGCAGACCTCTGAGGTCGCGGCGCGCTACAGCATTAAGCGCAACTGTGCGACTGTGGAATTCGACGAGTACGCCCGGCTCACCGCGCTGCGGCAACGGATTACGTCAACGAGTATCACCGACTTCATCAGGGGCGCTGCCCTGTCGATCTTGCATTGCTGTGTGACCGGGCTCAACCCCAGTCTTCAATGCAGTATTGACACGTGTCTTTCATTACTCCCCGATTTGTGTGGTCACGGGTATGCGCACTACGTCTGCTCGACGGCATTGGTCGTCCCTTACGCGCTGCCGACATCTTTGCGCGGGTCTCATCGCTCGCCTGACGCCCAAAATTCGGATTGCCGACGCCTCGTCTCTGTTCGGCCAACCTCTCGCGAGCTTCTTCCGACATGACATGACCGAAGCTCGGGTGGCGGTCGCCAAACTTTCCGTAGTTGGGATTCTCGGGCCCTGCGTTCTGCCCCTTTCGGAGTTTCGACCATTTCGCACGCTGCTCAGCGCCGTGATTCCGACCGTAGAATGGGTTGTCTTCAGCGAATCGACTCACGCCTTTCCGCCCCGTCGATCGAATCCTGGCGGCTTCCCGCATTTCGGCCGTCCACTCGATGCCCATCGGCCCCAGACCCCCCTGAGACAGATTGAGTAGCGGATGCCCCTCCCGCCGAAGCAACTCGATCCAGAAGATTCCTGCCTGCCCGAGTTCTTCGAAGCCCTCTACTCGATCAAGTTCGTCAGCGACGATGTCATCGCCGTCATGCACTCGAAGCCAATCGTAAAATGGAGTTTTTCTCCCCGACCGGGCAACTTTGACATGCTGCCTGAAGCGGATTTCGACGGATTTGGTCGTAAGACCTACATAGCGATAGACGAACTCCGCCCGGAGCCTGATCCCATAAATCACGCCTCCGGGCGAAAGTTCGGCTGTCACGGAATCTGCGCCGTCAGCGACCAGTCGTCACAACATGCAGCTGACGCAATTTTCCACCTCAGTGCCTTGCAGCGCCATCTGGCGTAGCCGGATGTAGTACAGCGTCTTGATTCCCTTGCGCCACGCGTAGATCTGCGCCTTGTTGACGTCGCGAGTGGTCGCGGTGTCCTTGAAGAACAGCGTCAACGACAGACCCTGATCCACGTGCTGCGTCGCCGCGGCATACGTGTCGATGACCTTCTCGTAACCGATCTCGTATGCGTCCTGGAAGTATTCGAGGTTTTCGTTGGTCATGTACGGCGCCGGGTAGTACACCCGCCCGATCTTGCCTTCCTTGCGGATCTCGATCTTGCTCGCAATCGGGTGGATCGACGACGTCGAGTGGTTGATGTAGCTGATCGAACCCGTCGGCGGGACCGCCTGCAGGTTCTGGTTGTAGATGCCGTGCTTTTGCACCGACTCCTTGAGTCGCGTCCAATCCCCTTGCGTCGGAATGTGAATGCCCGCATCGGCGAACAACTGCTTCACGCGATCGGTCTTCGGTTCCCACACCTGCTCGGTGTACTTGTCGAAGAACTCGCCCGTCGCATACTTCGACTTCTCAAAGCCTTTGAAGTGTGCGCCCCGCTCGATCGCGATCTTGTTCGACGCCCGCAGCGCGTGATACAGCACCGTGTAGAAGTAGATGTTCGTGAAGTCGACGCCCTCTTCGGAGCCGTAGAAGATCCGCTCCCGCGCCAGGTACCCGTGCAGGTTCATCTGCCCCAGTCCGATGGCATGGGAGTCGTTGTTGCCCTGCTCGATTGACGGCACCGAGTAAATGTGCGTCTGGTCCGACACCGCCGTCAGCGCCCGGATCGCCACCTCGATCGTCTGCGCGAAGTCCGGCGAATCCATCGCCTTGGCGATGTTCAGCGACCCCAGGTTGCACGAGATGTCCTTGCCCACTTGGGCATAGCTCAGGTCGTCGTTGAACACCGAGGGCGTCGCCACCTGCAGGATCTCCGAGCACAGGTTCGAATGGGTGATCTTGCCCTCGATCGGGTTGGCCCGATTCACCGTGTCCTCGAACATGATGTAGGGGTAACCCGACTCGAACTGCAGCTCGGCCAGCGTCTGGAAGAACTCGCGCGCCTTGATCTTCGTCTTGCGGATGCGCGCGTCGTCGACCATCTCGTAGTACTTCTCGGTGACCGAGATGTCGGCGAACGGCAGACCGTAGACCCGCTCGACGTCGTACGGCGAGAACAGGTACATGTCCTCGTTCTTCTTGGCCAGCTCGAACGTGATGTCCGGGATCACCACACCCAGGCTCAGCGTCTTGATGCGGATCTTCTCGTCGGCGTTCTCGCGCTTGGTGTCGAGGAACCGGTAGATGTCGGGGTGATGGGCGTGCAGGTACACCGCGCCCGCACCCTGGCGCGCACCAAGCTGGTTGGCGTAGGAGAACGAGTCCTCCAGAAGCTTCACGATCGGGATGACGCCCGAGCTCTGGTTCTCGATGTTCTTGATCGGTGCGCCGTGCTCACGAATGTTGGTGAGCAGCAACGCAACCCCACCACCGCGCTTGGACAGCTGCAGCGCTGAGTTGATCGAGCGGCCGATGGACTCCATGTTGTCTTCGATGCGCAGCAGGAAGCAGTTGTGCACGACGGTGCCACGAATCGTGTACGTATGCGTGCCCTCGACGTGGAGGTTGTACACCTTTTCCGGAATCTCCTGCGTGCGTGCCACTTCGCGGATTCCATACACATGCCGCCCATGCACAACTTGGTATGTCTTGCGCGAAGTTCCCTTCTGCCCCACATAGTTGTGCAGGTTCTTGCCGACGTCGAAGATGAAGTCCTCGTTGGCGCCGGGCAGCCCAGGCACGAAGGCCTGCCCTGTGATGTTGCTGGCTTGGTTGGTGTACTGGCGAACTCGGGACATGATGCCGACCCGGCGCAGGAGGAGCTGCACCTGGTCGATGAGTTCAGGGTTCACCAGGTCAAGCACCATCCCGCCGGTCGTCGAGCACCCGTCCCCGCGGAACAACCCGGCCAACAGGCCACGCTGAAATTCTTCGTCGGCCGTCAGGACCTCGTGGGACAGGCGCTTGAGGTGGTATCCCGTGCCAACCATCGACAGGAAGAGCGAAGCCACGACCTTGCTGTTGCACACCATGCGCACCGACTTGTCCGAGACGCTCTGATGCACGGCAAGGTCAGCCGCAAAGACTCGCTTGAAGGCCGCAGCCAACTCCTGCTGGTACTCGAGTTCGTGTGTGCCGATGGTGAAGTGGATGCCATTCGGAGTCTTCGCGCTGTCCGGTCCCGACCGCTTGGAGATGTGGCCTTCGGCGATGTACCAGCCGAGGATCAAACCGAGCTCGTAGGACTCCTCGACGTAGCGATTCACCGACACGAACTTGATACGGTGGCGCTGCTTGCTGCGGTGTTTCAGGTCCGCGTTCACTTTGCGGATGAGGCCGTCCACTTCTTCGTATTCGCCAGCGCCGACGTAGTCCATCAAGTCATACACACGCCGCTCGCGAGCTTCCAGCGGCGCTGCGGTCACGATGAAGTCCGTGGGATGGATGTCCTTCGCAGCCAGCCACACGAATCCGTGGAACGGGTCGGCACCATCACCGTCGATGAGTGTCTGAACGTCGCGTGTGGTCCATACGAGGATTGGATGCTCGGGTGTGCACCGGATCGGCTCTTTGTGGCCAAAGTGTGAGATTGACACCAGCGCTTGATCGTTGGGGTTCTCGACTACAGCCTCCACCGAAGAGAACGATCCGTCGTGCGACAGCACGCGGTCCCCCTCCCGCAAAGTCTCGATCGCCTTCGGACCATCGGCGGTATCCACCGGAGTTCCGGCTGGGAAGCAGCTGACCGGCTCACCGCGCTGCTTCTTGCCGGAATTGAGGAACGTCGGGGTGGCCGGCTGAAAGCGGCCGTCGATGATCTCGTCGACGAGCTTCTCGGCCAGACCGGTGTCGCCCGCGGCCAGCGTCAGCGCCACCATCACGACCCGGTCCTCGAACCGCTCCAGGTACCGCTTGCCGTCAAAGGTTTTCAGTGTGTACGAGGTGTAGTACTTGAACGCGCCCAAGAAGGTCGGGAACCGGAACTTCTTGGCATACGCGCGGTCGATCAGGCTCTTGACGAAATTGCGCGAGTACTGGTCGAGCACCTCGCGCTCGTAGTAGTTCTGCTGGATCAGGTAGTCCAGCTTCTCGTCGTAGTTGTGGAAGAACACTGTGTTCTGGTTGACGTGCTCACGGAAGTACTGATGCGCAGCCTCGCGGTCCTTGTCGAACTGAATCTTGCCGTCGGCGTCGTACAGATTCAGCATCGCGTTGAGCGCGTGGTAATCCGTCTCCCCGGGCAGCGCGTGCGCGCCGGTGGTTACAGGCTCTGCAGCTGTGAC
The DNA here is from genome assembly GCA_046725575.1 of Actinomycetota bacterium. Lineage (GTDB taxonomy): Bacteria > Actinomycetota > Actinomycetes > Mycobacteriales > Mycobacteriaceae > Mycobacterium. The sequence continues at coordinate 6,244 of JBKOYU010000463.1, forward strand.
GGTTGGTGGCACGTCTGGTCCTTCCAGAAGTTTTCCAAACCCGCGCGGACGGCTTCTACGTCGTCGGGGGTCCCCATTAGTTCAAAGCGATAGAGGTACGGCACGCCGCACTTGCGGGAGACGACCTCACCCGCGTAGGCGAACTCGGCACCGAAGTTGTTGTTACCCGCGGCAATGACGCCGCGGATCAACGACCGGTTGTGTTCATTGTTTAGAAATGCGATGACCTGCTTGGGCACATAGCCACCGTCGTTGATGTCGGGTGTGGCACGCCCACCGCCGTAGGTGGGTAGCACGAGCACGTACGGTTCATCGACCTCGATGCGCCCGTGCAGCGGGATCCGGATGGCGGGCAGGCCCAGCTTCTCGACGAAGCGGTGGGTGTTTTCCGACACGCTGGAGAAGTAAACGAGGTTGCACCGTGCCATCTCGGGTTCCCCTCCTTCCTATGCCTGTCGGAATACCCCTTATGCCGTTACCGCGACCGCGCCGGCCAGCGCCTTGATGCGATCCGGCCGGAACCCGGACCAGTGGTCGTTACCGGCCACCACCACCGGCGCCTGCAGATACCCCAGCGCCATGACGTAGTCGCGGGCCTCGCTATCCAGGCTGATGTCGACCTTCTCATAGGCGATGCCCTGCGTGTCCAGCGCCTTGTAGGTGGCGTTGCACTGCACGCATGCGGGCTTGGTGTACACGGTGACGGTCATCTTCGGTACGGCTCCTCTGCGGACGGACTGGCAACTGGTCGGGTACTGCATATCGCTGTAATTCAGCGGCCCTCGGGCCCTCAAAATTCCAGGCGTCCGGGGGCCGCATTCCCGGGGGTCTGCGAACCGACACCGCCGGGTTTCTGGGCTCCGGCCGACCTCCGAACCGTGGGGGTCTGTCGGTGTTCGAAACACTACACCTAGTGGCTGACATTGCGAAGAGATACCAGATGTTCTGAATGACATTTTTGAAATTCCCAGGTCGTGAGCACCATGCTCGGCGTGTCGGGAGTGACGTGTCGAGCTGTACAGCAAGGTCTACCACCAGGCACCGACAAGCGAAGCGACGCCAACCGCCACTGTGACACAACAGCAAAGCCGCCGGCGGGTCACGACGGACCCGGCCGGCGGCCTTACTTGTGAGGTGTCCAGCCGACTTCTAGTGAGGTGTCTAGCCGACTTCGGCGGCGAGCTTGCCCACGATGTCGCGCAGGTTCGCGGCCACCTCGGCATTCTCCCGCGGATGCTTGCCGTCGAACGCCGTCGTCTGCACCGACAGCTTCAGCTCCTCGACCACCCGCGGCCCGGCGATGCCGAACGACTTGCGAGTCTCGTCGTGCGCCCACACGCCGCCGTACCGGCCATGCGCCGCACCCACCACGGCGAGCGGCTTGTCCTTCAACGCGCTGTTGCCAAATGGGCGCGACAGCCAGTCGATGGCGTTCTTCAGGACGCCGGGAATGCTGCCGTTGTACTCCGGGGTGACGACGAGGGTCGCGTCGGCCTCGGCAGCCGCCGTGCGCAGCGCGACCACCGGCGCGGAAACGTCGTCGTTGTCGATGTCCTCGTTGTAGAAGGGCAGCTCCCCCAGCCGGTCGAACAGCTGCAGACGCACGCCCTCCGGGGCCGCCTCGACCGCGAGCTCGGCCAGCTGGCGGTTGATCGACGCGGCGCGCAAGCTTCCCAGCAGCACCAACACCTTGATGTCCGACATCTTCGCGTTTCCCTTCGGTCGCCTGGAAGATCCTCGCAGAGCTCAACCGGACCGCAGTCCGATTTATTCCGCCTGAACTAAACTACAGATATGACCGCATCTCCCCCTCTGCGCGAGTTGCTGGTCACGGATCAACCGCCCCAGGAGCGGGGCGACGCCGCCCGTAACCGCACGCTACTGCTCGACGCTGCCCGTCGCCTGATAGCCGAGCGCGGCGCCGACGCGGTCACGACAGATGACATCGCCGCGGCCGCAGGGGTGGGCAAGGGGACACTGTTCCGCCGCTTCGGCAGCCGAGCCGGCCTGATGATGGTGCTGCTCGATGAGGACGAGAAGGCCGAACAGCAGGCGTTCATGTTCGGCCCGCCGCCATTGGGTCCTGGCGCACCCGCACTGGAACGCCTGCTGGCCTACGGTCGCGACCGGCTGCAGTTCGTACACACCCACCACGCGTTGCTCTCGGAATCCAACCGCGACCCGCAGATGCGGTTCAACGAGCCAATGATGCTGCACCACCGCCACATTCGCGTCTTGCTGGAGGATGCGGGCACTACCGGCGACCTAGATGCTCAGGCGTACGCCCTGCACGCGCTTCTCGACGCCGACTACGTCCAGTTCCAGATGACCGCGCGCGGCCGGACGCTCGAGCAGCTCGGCGACGGGTGGGAAAGCGTGGCGTGCAAGCTCTGCGGCCCATGACGCCAAGGTGGGTCCTGCACGTCGACCTCGACCAGTTCCAGGCGGCCGTTGAAGTTCGCCGACGGCCCGAACTCGCCGGCCTGCCAATCATTGTCGGCGGCAACGGCGATCCGAACGAACCGCGCAAGGTGGTCACATGCGCGTCCTACCCGGCGCGCAAGTTCGGTGAGCATGCCGGCATGCCGCTGCGCACAGCGGCCCGCAAGTGCCCCGATGCGACGTTCCTGCCGCTGGATACCGACGCCTACGACGCAGCCTCCGAAGAGGTGATGAACCTGCTGCGCGACCTCGGCCATCCCGTCGAGGTGTGGGGCTGGGACGAGGCCTACGTCGGCGCCGACGTCGACGACCCCATCCAGCTGGCCAAGCAGATCCGCGAGGTCATCGGTCAGACCGAGTTGTCCTGTTCGGTGGGGATCAGCGACAACAAACAGCGGGCCAAGGTCGCCACCGGATTCGGCAAGCCGGCCGGCATCTATCAACTCACCGACGAGAACTGGATGGCGGTGATGGGCGATCGCGAGGTCGACGCCTTGTGGGGCGTCGGCCCGAAAACCGCCAAAAAGCTTGCCGGCATGGGCATTACCACCGTCGCCGACCTCGCCGCCACCGACGCCACGCTGCTCACGTCGACGTTCGGGCCGACGACCGGGCTGTGGATTCTGCTGCTGGCCAAGGGCGGCGGCGACACCAACGTCAGTGCCGAACCGTGGGTGCCGCGATCGCGCAGCCACGTCATCACGTTCGCGAAGGACCTGACCGACCGCGCCGAAATCGACTCCGCTGTAGTCGAACTCGCGCAGCAGACGCTTAACGAGATCGTAGCCCAAGGTCGCGTCGTCACACGGGTGGCGGTCACCGTGCGCACCAACACGTTTTACACCCGGACCAAGATCCGCAAGCTACCCGCGCCAAGCATCGACGCCGACCTGATCAACGAAACCGCATTGGACCTTCTCGGCCTCTTCGAACTCGAGCGGCCCATCCGACTGCTCGGAGTTCGCCTAGAGCTCCAACCTCCGGAAGGCGGGTACTAACCGCGTCGCGCAGGGCGCAGCGCGCGGGTGAAGAACACGTTGACCCGTTGCATCGCAATGCTGTACGGCCACCACGCCGTCCGCTTGAACGGGTACAGCGCGCGGATGTCGGGCGAGGTGTAGATCAGGAAACGGTTCTTCCGCACCCCGTCGAGGATCCGGTCGGCGACGTGTTCGGGCGACACCGCATGTCCGCTGAAGCGGTTGGCCCACTTCTGCACGCGCGGGTCGTCGCGATCCACGCCGGCGATCTGAACCGATTGCACCAGAGGCGTTTTCACCGCCCCCGGCACTACCACCGAGACGCCGATGCGTTGCCGGGCGAGGTCGAAACGCAACACCTCGGACAGTCCACGCAGTCCGTATTTGCTTGCGCTGTAGGCGGCATGCCACGGCAGCGCGACCAGCCCCGCCGCCGACGACACGTTGACCAGGTGGCCGCCGCGGCCCGCCGCCACCATCGGGGGCAGGAACGTCTCGATGACATGAATCGGACCCATCAGGTTGATGTCGATCATCGACTTCCAGTGCTGATGTGTGAGTTGGTCGACGGTGCCCCACGCCGATACGCCCGCGATGTTCATCACCACATCCATGGCCGGGTGGCGGGCGTGGATGTCGGCCGCAAAATCCGCCACCTCGTCGTAGTCGGAGATATCAAGAGCGCGGTGTTCGGGCACCTGCGCGCCCAGCGCGCGGGCGTCGGTGACGGTCTTCTCCAGGCCCTCGGCGTCGCGGTCGGTGAGGTAAAGCTCGGCGCCATCGGCGGCCAGCTTCAGCGCGGTCGCGCGGCCGATCCCGCTGGCGGCGCCGGTGATGAAACAACGTCTGCCCGAGAAACCGCTCCCCTGCGCCATGGCGGTGAGGATACCGTCGCGACTACCGGCCACCCCAGAACGCGCTCAGCCACAACCGCTCGACAATGTCGACCGCACGCGCGGGGTCCTGG
>JBKOYU010000416.1:0-4964 GCA_046725575.1 Actinomycetota bacterium
GTCCAGAAGATCGCGTTCTCGCTGCCGGACAAGTACTTCGACAAGGTCGACGTCGCGGTGCTGCCGCCGTTCACCGATCTGCGCAGTGTGCAGACCCTGGTCGACGGGGACAAGCTGCGGCTGACCTACGGCGCGCAGGACCTGTCGCAGCACGACTCGGGCGCCTACACCGGCGACATCAGCGGTGCGTTCCTGGCCAAGCTGGGCTGCACCTACGTCGTCGTCGGCCACTCGGAGCGGCGCACCTACCACCACGAGGACGACGCGCTGGTGGCGGCCAAGTCGGCGGCCGCATTCAAACACGGGCTCACCCCGATCATCTGCATCGGTGAGCAGCTCGAGGTGCGTGAGGCAGGCAACCACGTCGAGCACAACGTAGAGATGCTGCGGGGCTCGCTCGCCGGGCTGTCCGCCGAGCAGATCGGCAACTCCGTGATCGCCTACGAGCCGGTGTGGGCCATCGGCACCGGTCGGGTGGCCAGCGCGGCCGACGCGCAGGAGGTCTGCAAGGCCATCCGCGACGAGCTGGGCAAGCTGGCGTCACCGCAGCTGGCGGCAGGCGTCCGGGTGCTCTACGGCGGCTCGGTCAACGCCAAGAACGTCGGCGAGATCGTCGCGCAGGAGGACGTGGACGGCGCGCTGGTCGGCGGGGCGTCGCTGGACGGCGAGCAGTTCGCCATGTTGTCGGCCATCGCGGCTGGCGGGCCCCTGCCCTGAGGCCAGCTCACAAGCCTGTAGTCTGGCGGCCATGGAATTGGCCCTGCAGATCACCCTGGTCGTGACCAGTGTGCTGGTCGTGCTCCTGGTCCTGCTGCACCGCGCCAAGGGCGGCGGCCTGTCCACCCTGTTCGGCGGCGGCGTTCAGTCCAGCCTGTCCGGGTCGACCGTCGTGGAGAAGAACCTCGACCGCCTGACGTTGTTCGTGACCGGCATCTGGCTGGTTTCGATCATCGGCGTCGCACTGCAGATCAAATACAGCTAAGCGATGAATGCGCCGCAGTATGGCTATCAGCCGTACCAAGCGGCCCGTGAGGGTGTCGCGATCACCAGCCGGTTCTCCCCTCTGGCGTTTATGTTTGCGACCGTCAAGCCGAAGGTCTTCCTGAACGGCTACGAGATGCCGGTTCCGGGCTGGGGGCGGACGGCGCCTCCTCTCGCGCCGGGGCGCGATTGCGGCGCCGGCGTCAGAGGCGGTGTTAGCCGCCGTGGTGGACGCCAAATCAATCCCCGTAGTTGCTACTTCAAGCTGCCGCCGCGGCGCCGTCCTCGTCATGCGGGCCGTCCTGCCTGCATCGATACTTGACGCATGGCGGAAGGTCCTGATGTTGCGCTCGCACCGATCGGTTCGGTGCGACGTACCCAGGTGGGTCGCGAGGCGACCGAGCCGATGCGGGAAGACATCCGGCTGCTTGGCGTGATCCTTGGCGACACGGTCCGGGAGCAGAACGGCGAGGAGGTGTTCGACCTCGTCGAGCGGGCCCGTGTCGAGTCGTTTCGCGTGCGACGCTCCGAGATCGATCGCGCCGAGTTGGCGCGCATGTTCGACGGCATCGACATCCATCAGGCCATCCCCATCATCCGGGCGTTCTCTCACTTCGCGCTGTTGGCCAACGTCGCCGAGGACATCCACCGCGAACGCCGCAGGGCCGTGCACGTCGCGGCAGGCGAGCCGCCGCAGAACAGCAGCTTGGCCGCCACGTATCTGAAACTCGACTCCGCCGAACTGGATTCGGCGACCGTTGCCGACGCACTGACCGGTGCGCTGGTGTCGCCGGTGATCACCGCCCATCCCACCGAGACCCGCCGCCGCACGGTCTTCGACACCCAACACCGCATCACCGAACTGATGCGGCTGCGCCTACACGGGCACACTCAGACCGAGGATGCACGCGACATCAACCGCGAGTTGCGCCGCCACATCCTCACGTTGTGGCAGACCGCACTGATCCGGTTGTCGCGATTGAAGATTCAAGACGAGATCGAAACCGGGCTGCGGTACTACCAGGCTGCCTTCTTCGAAGTCATCCCACAGGTCAATGCGGAGGTGCGCACCGCACTGCAGGCCCGCTGGCCCGACGCGCACCTCCTCGAACAGCCGATGCTGCGGCCCGGTTCGTGGATCGGCGGTGATCGTGACGGTAACCCCAACGTCACCGCCGACGTGGTTCGGCTGGCCACCGGCAGCGCCTCCTACGCCGCGCTGGATCATTACTTCGCCGAAATCGCCGCGCTGGAACAGGAACTGTCGATGTCGGCGCGGCTGGTGAACGTCAGCGACGAGCTCGCGGCGCTGGCCGACAAGTGCCACGAGCCTGCCCGCGCGGACGAACCGTACCGCCGCGCGTTGCGGGTCATCCACGGGCGGCTGACCGCGACGGCGGCCGAAATCCTCGACAGTCAGCCCGAACACGAGCTCGACCTCGGCCTCGAGCGCTACCTGGCGCCGGCCGAGCTGCTCGCCGACCTCGATGTCATCGATCGGTCATTGCGCTCCAACGGCAGCGGCGTGCTCGCCGACCACCGGCTGGCCAGCCTGCGGGAAGCCGTGCGTGTCTTCGGTTTTCACTTGTCCGGCCTCGATCTGCGGCAGAACTCCGACGTGCACGAGGAGGTCGTCGCCGAACTGCTGGCCTGGGCGGGCGTGCATCCCGACTACCGCTCGCTGCCCGAGCCGGAACGCATCGAGCTGCTGGTCGCCGAACTTGCTACCCGCAGGCCGCTCAGCCGTCACTTCGGCTCTTCGCCCGAGAGGCTCATCGCAGACGACGCTGACCTGTCTGAGCTGGCCCGCAAAGAGCTGGACATTGTGGCCGCCGCTGCCCGCGCCGTTCATGTGTTCGGGCCCCAGGCGATACCCAACTACATCATCTCGATGTGCCAGTCGGTTTCGGACATGCTCGAGGCGGCGATCCTGCTCAAGGAGGTCGGCCTGCTCGACGCGTCTGGCCCCGAACCGTACGCTCCCGTCGGCATCGTCCCGCTGTTCGAGACGATCGCCGACCTGCAGCGCGGATCATCGATTCTCGAAGCGGCGCTGGATCTTCCGCTGTATCGCGCCATGGTGAGCGCGCGCGGGGACAGCCAGGAAGTCATGCTCGGCTACTCCGACTCCAACAAGGACGGCGGGTATCTGGCCGCCAACTGGGCGCTGTACCGCGCCGAACTCGATCTGGTCGAGTCGGCCCGCAAAACCGGAATTCGGTTGCGGCTCTTCCACGGTCGCGGCGGAACCGTCGGACGTGGCGGTGGCCCCAGTTACGACGCCATCCTGGCGCAGCCGCCGGGCGCGGTGAGCGGTTCGCTGCGCATCACCGAGCAGGGTGAGGTGATCGCCGCCAAGTACGCCGAGCCGCGAATCGCGCACCGCAACCTCGAGACGTTACTCGCGGCCACGCTGGAAGCCACGCTGCTCGACGTCGAAGGATTGGGTGACGCTGCGGGCCCCGCCTACGAGGTGCTCGACGAGCTGGCCGCCCGCGCCCAGCACGCCTATACCGAATTAGTCCACGAGACACCGGGTTTCGTCGACTACTTCAAGGCCTCCACGCCCGTGAGCGAAATCGGCGCACTCAACATCGGAAGCCGGCCGACGTCGCGTAAGCCCACGACGTCGATCTCCGACCTTCGGGCCATCCCGTGGGTGCTGGCCTGGAGCCAGTCGCGGGTGATGCTGCCTGGCTGGTACGGAACGGGAAGCGCGTTCGAGTCGTGGGTCGCCGAGGGCGATGGCCGATTGGACGTGCTGAGGGACCTGTATCGGCGGTGGCCGTTTTTCCGGACGGTGCTGTCGAATATGGCGCAGGTGATGGCCAAGTCGGACATGGGATTGGCTGCGCGCTACTCCGAACTGGTGGAGGACGAGGCGCTGCGGCGGCGGGTGTTCGACAAGATCGTCGACGAGCACGAGCGCACGATCCGCATGCACAAGCTGATCACCGGTCAAGACGACCTGCTCGCGGACAATCCGCCGCTGGCACGCTCGGTGTTCAACCGCTTCCCGTACCTGGAGCCGCTGAATCACCTGCAGGTCGAGCTGCTGCGGCGGTACCGCTCTGGCGATGACGACGAACTCGTTCAGCGCGGCATCCTGCTGACCATGAGCGGGCTGGCTACCGCGTTGCGCAATAGCGGATAGCGGCGTCGGAGCGCCGAGAGTACGGAATATGACGGATTTCGGCCCTTTTTCGTCATATTCCGTACTCTCGGCGGCGCACTAGAGGCCGGTCGTGCGGCAGACCTTGTTGACTGCGCCGCGCACGGCTTGTTCGGTGGCGGCCAGTGGCGACATCACGGATTCGCCGATTCCGACGATGCGTTCGACGCGGTCGACGATACGCTCCATGCGCTCGACCACCGCGGTGAGGCGCGGCGCGAGCTCATTGATGTGGTTGATCGTCTCGTTGAACCGCACCAGGGTGGCGTCGAGGTTGCCTGTCGAGTTGTTGAGGTCGACCAGCGTCTCGCCCAAGCCTTCCAAGATGGTGTCGACCTGGTCCACCGTGACGTCCGCGTTGAGCGCAGCCTGCGCGAGCTTGCGGATCCGCTCGGTCCCGGTGCGGGGCCCTGTCCTGCCACCCTTGTCTGCCATGACGGTCATTATGACCGCACGGTTGGAACCGCCAGAGCCGACCGGTCGTCTGACATATGTGCAGCGCACAGAATGCGAGAACGATCCCCGGTCTCCCATCAGGGGTGACGTGGTCCGCCGCGTGACCGACTACATGGCGGGGTATGCCGATGCCAGGGTCGACAAGGACCACGCAGACTAGAGCTTCGCGGCGGCGTCCTCGTCTAGCAACCACACCGTCGCGTCCCGGCCGATAGCGCCGGCGGCGGGCACGTCGACCGGCTTCGCGCCGCCGATCGCGGCGGCCACCGCGTCTGCCTTGGCAGCACCCGAGACCACCAGCCAGACCTCCCGCGACCGCTGAACAGCGGGCAGCGTCAACGTGATTCGCCGCGGT
>JBKOYU010000253.1:0-14454 GCA_046725575.1 Actinomycetota bacterium
CGTCGGACGGATCCACGCGATAGAAGTCGCAGTAGGCGCGCAACATCGGCAAGAGGTCGGAAAGGTCGCCTGGGCCTCCAGTGCCGACCGTAGTGATGGTCAGCATCGCGTATTCGGCGGCGGCACGGTCACGTCGACAACGTAGCGCGCCGCGATGTCGTCGACGCAGGTATTTCCCTGGAAGACAACGGTGTGCTGAGTGCCATCGAAGGTGAGCACCGTGCCGCCGAGTTGCTGGGCCAGATCGACTCCGGCCTGGTACGGCGTGGCCGGGTCGTTGGTGGTCGAGACGATAAGGATCGGGGGCAGGCCGGTCACCTTGATCTCGTGCTGATCGCCCGTCGCGGGCACCGGCCAGAACGCGCAGGTGTCCAGGGGCGCAAGGCCGGTGAACTCGCCGTAGCTCAGGAACGGCGCCACCTCACGGGTGCGACGGTCCTCGTCGACCACCTTGGCGCGATCAGTGATGTGCGGCTTGTCCATACAGTTGACCGCGACCCGGACATCGGTGGAGTTGTTGTAGTGCCCCTTCGCGTCGCGACCCATGTACAGGTCGGCCATGGCCAGCATGGTGTCACCGGTGCCGTCTTTGAGTTCGGACAGCGCCTGGGTGAGATGACGCCACAGGCTCGGCGAATACAGCGGCAGGATGGTCCCGACGATCGCGTCGCTGTAGCTCAGCCCGCGAGGATCCTTCGTCTTAGCCGGGTTCTTCACCAACGGCTCGACCAAACTCTTGTACACGTCCACCGCCTTGGAGGGATCGGTACCCAGGGGGCAGTCCGGACTGTTGGCGCAGTCGGCGGCGTAGTTGTCGAACGCCTTCTGGAACGCAGCCGCCTGCCGGATCTCCTCCTCGATCTGATCGGCATTCGGGTCGACGGCGCCGTCGAGGATCATCGCCCGAACCTTGTCGGGATAGGCCTCAGCGTAGAGCGCTCCGATCCGGGTGCCATACGAGTAGCCGAGATAGGTCAGCTTGTCGTCACCCAGGCCGGCACGTATCGCATCGAGATCCTTGGCCACGTTGGCGGTTCCGAGGTTGGCCAGGAACTCCCTGCCCATCTTGTCCACGCAGCGCTGGACGAACTCCTTGTTCTCCTTCTCGATGTGCGCGACGCCTTCGGGCGTGTATTCCACCGTAGGGTCGGCGCGCAACCGGTCGTTGTCCGCGTCGGAGTTACACCACGCCGCGGGCGTCGCGTTGGCGACGCCGCGTGGATCGAAGCCGACAAGATCGAACCGCTCGCGCACCGACTGCGGCAGCGTGGGCGCCATCGACGCGGCGGCCTCGACGCCGGACTCCCCCGGGCCGCCGGGGTTGACGACCAGTGAGCCGATCTTCTGGCCGGTCGCGTTGAACCGGATCATCGCGATCTGGGCGACGTCGCCGTCGGGCTTGGAGTAGTCAACCGGCACCGACAGCATGCCGCACTGTGCGCCGGCGGGGATGCGGATGTCGTCGGACGCGGCGGCCTTGCATGGCGCCCACTGGATCGGTGAGCCTGGCCGGGGCGCCGAAATGACGGCGCGCCCGTCGACCACGTTGCTGCACCCGGCCAGCAGCAGGGCAGCAACGGTCGCGAGGACCCCGATCTTGCGGTTCATGGGACCACATGCTGCCATGAACATGCATCGGTCCTGGCAAGACGTGTCTGCCCGTTACTGCGTGGCGTCGAGCAGTTCGTTCAACGCCACCTCGAAGTCGTCGGCGAGGTCCCACAGATCCGGCAGCAGCTCGGGGCACGACACGATGCCGACGTCGAGCTTGCCGGTCAGCGACATCACGGTGATGTTGAGCCCGGAGCCGTGGAAGATCGGGCCGAGCGGGTACATCGCCTTGACCTCGCAGCCCAGGAAGTACAGCGGCACCTGCGGCCCGGGCACGTTCGAGATCACCAGGTTGTGCACCGGTCGCGCCCCGCTCAACCGACTGGCGGCGTAGACGCGCATCGCGACGCCGAACACCGCGGGCGCGGCGAATTGCGTCCAGTCCTGAAGCAGGGTCGCGCCGATCGCCGAACTATGTTGCTTGGCAATAGAATTCGCCTCCGAGATGGCTTTCAGACGCTCGGCGGGATCGGCGATGTGCGTCTCCAGTTTGGAGAACATCCCCGACACCTGATTGCGGCCGGGCCGGTCGGACTTTTCATGCACCGACACCGGAACCATCGCGACCAACGAGTTGTCGGGCAGTTCACCACGATCGGCAAGGAACTTGCGAAGCACGCCGGACACCAAGGCCATCACGACGTCGTTCACCTTGACGCCGAAGTGGTTCTTCACCGTCTTGATGTCCTCGAGGTCGAGCTGCGCGAACGCGATGCTGCGGTGGCCGGTGACGTTGGCGTTGAACGCCGTCTTCGGCGCGGCGAACGGTGCTGCCATCGCAAGGCCGGTGCGGGCGCGTTTGACGGTGTCGACGACCGACGACAGCGTGGTCGGCACCACGTTGACCAGCTTCAACGGCCGCGTGACGAACTTGACCGCGCCGCTGACCGCGATCTCCAGGCTGCTGGCATCGCCGACACCCTCCACGGGTGGGGGTGCGGGCGCATCCGGTTCGGTGCTGCACAGCTGCGACATCAGGTTGGCGCCCGTGACGCCGTCGATGCCTGCGTGGTGCATCTTCGTCATCACCGCCAGCCGGCCTCCGGCGTGCGCGTCGGTGCCCGCGATGTTCTCGATCACCCAGGTCTCCCACAGCGGCCTGCTGCGGTCGAGCGGAAGCGAGGCGATGTGGCCGCCGATCTCGGCGAGCTCGCGCCGGCCACCAGGCGATGGCAGACCGATGCGGTGCAGGTGCCGGTCGACGTCAAAGTCCTTGTCGTCCACCCACACTGGGTGGTCGGGGTTGAACCGGCTGTCGGCCAGCTTTTCCCGGAACTGCGGCATGGCCTTGATGCGCAGGCTCAGCGCGTCGCGCAGCCGGTCGAACGTGTAGCCGCCGGGCATCGTCGAGGTGTCCAATTCCAGGATCGAGCACACATGCAATGGCTGCTTGGCGGTTTCGAGATACAGGAAACTGGCGTCGAGTCCGCTGAGCCGTTGCATGCAGGCGATGTTAGGCGCGGCCGCGCCAGGTGTGAGGAAATCCACTTAACGTGGCTTTTAACTTTCCTGCGCCGGGGTGGCACACTTGTAAACGTCAGACGAACCCGGGGACCGTGACGGCCTCGAGGATTCGACCCGACCTACCCAATTGGGGGACAACGATGTCTGAGCAGACCGTATACGGTGCTGCCGAGCGTAACGGCGGGCAGGAGCGAAGCGACCGGGGAATCACCACCGCGCGCGGCAAGGTTCGCACGCGCCACCTGCAGAAGTGGAAGGCCGAGGGCCACAAGTGGGCCATGTTGACGGCCTACGACTACTCCACCGCCCGCATCTTCGACGACGCCGAGATTCCGGTGCTGCTGGTCGGTGACTCCGCCGCCAACGTCGTCTATGGCTATGAAACCACCGTGCCGGTGAGCATCGATGAGCTGATTCCGCTGGTGCGCGGCGTGGTGCGGGGCGCTCCGCACGCGCTGGTGGTGGCGGACATGCCGTTCGGCAGCTACGAGTCAGGCCCGCAGCAGGCGCTGGCCACCGCGATCCGGTTCCTCAAGGAAACCGGCGCCCACGCCGTGAAGCTGGAGGGCGGCGAGCGTGTCGCCGATCAGATCGCGACGATCACCGCCGCAGGCATTCCGGTGATGGCGCACATCGGGTTCACCCCGCAGAGCGTCAACGGCCTCGGTGGCTTCCGGGTCCAGGGCCGTGGCGACGCCGCCGAGCAGACCATCCACGACGCGATCGCCGTGCAAGAGGCCGGCGCGTTCTCCGTGGTGATGGAGATGGTGCCCGCCGAGCTGGCCACCCAGATCACCGGCAAGCTGACCATCCCCACCATCGGCATCGGCGCAGGGCCGAACTGCGATGCGCAGGTGCTGGTCTGGCAGGACATGGCAGGGCTCACCAGCGGCAAGACGGCCAAGTTCGTCAAACGCTTCGGTGACGTCGGTGGTGAATTGCGCAGCGCGGCAAAGCAATACGCCGACCAGGTGGCCAGCGGGACGTTCCCCGCCGAAGAGCACTCCTTCTAGGCGAACTCCGGCTTCCGCTTCGCCAGGAACGCGTCGATTCCCTCGCGACCGTCGGGGGTTTCTGCGCGTGCAGCGATCAGCCGGCCCTCGAGCTCCATCTGCTCTTCCAGTCCGCTGGAGAAGGTGGACAGCAGAAGGGTCTTGACTCCACCGTTGGATCCCCTTGCGGTGGAAGCCATTTGGTCGGCGAGCTTATCGGTGCGGGCGGCCAGTTCGGCGTCGGGAACCACCTCGGTAACCAGTCCCCATTGCGACGCTTCCTGCGACGACAGCGTGCGGTTGGTGAGCATCAGCTCCTTTGTTTTGGTGATGCCGATGAGCCGGGGCAGGTAATAGGACGCACTGCCGTCGGGGCTCAGCCCGGCGCGCGTGTAGGCCATCGTGAACGACGCCGACTCGGCGGCGAGCACCAGGTCACCGGTCACCGCGAGGGAGAAGCCGGCACCGGCTGCCACGCCGTTGACGGCGATGATCAGCACGGCGTCCATTCGCGCGAACGTTGAGATTGCGCGATGCAGATCGTCGGCGACGCCCTTGATGAGCCGGCCGCGGTTCGGTGCGGCGGCGAACGACTTCAGATCGCCTCCGGCGCAGAAGAAACGGCCCGACCCGGTGAGCACCACGACCTTCGTCGCGTCGGTGTCGCAGCAGGCCGCGGCGTCGGCCAATTCCCGAGTCATGGTGGCGTTCATGCCGTTTGCGGCGTCAGGCCGGTTCAGGGTGATCCGCGTGATGGGCCCGGACTCTTCGAACTTGATGGTCTGGTATTCGGTCACACCTGGACTGTATCGGCAAACCCCAGCCTGGCCGCGGTCGCCTTGTGGAGTTTGGCGAAGTCGCCGTCGAAACCCAGCGTGCGCAGTGCCCCGTCCGCGATCACCCATGGCTGATCTTCGGGGCAATCGGTGTCGTCGGAGCGACGGTTGATCACCGATTCGACCAGCCGAAACGGCAGGTCGTCGGCGTCGGCGGGACCGTCGCACTCCTCGATGACCTCGGCCGCCAGCCTGCGGTAGCAGCCCCGCAGTTCTGCGCGGCGCAGCCGGAACTGCTCGAACCGGTCGAGCCGCAACTCGGGAAGTAGGTACAGCGCGCCGAGGTTCCACCGGCTCGCGCACAACTGGGTGGCGTCGCCGACCACCAGGGCATGCAGACGCGGTGCGGCCGGACCCTTCTCGTCGAGGAGCTCGGCGGCTAGGCGCAATGGTTCGTCGACCGTGGCGGCCAGTAGCGCATCGAGGATGTCGTCCTTGGTGGCGAAGTGGTGGTACAGCGAGGCTTGGCGCACACCGACGGCGTCGGCGATTCGTCGCGTCGAGGTGCTCGCATAGCCGAGGTTGGTGAAGAGCTCGGCCGCCGCGTCAAGGATCTCTTCGCGCGCGGTCTTGCCAGGGCGCCGCGACTGCTCGAGCCTCGGGCGTCCACGGCCGTCGCGGCGCATAGCCACATTCTCGCACCGCCGTTGGGATACTCACGTGGGCGGATGAGGGGGTATGACGTGACCGCAGATTCTGAACAGGATTACGGAACGGCCAAATGGGTTGAGCGAGAAGACGCCCATGCACGCCAGGTCTTGAGCACGGCCAAACTCGTGGTTACCTTCTCTGCGGCCATCGCGGCGGGGTTCGTCTCTGCCGCTATGCAGGCAAACAATGAGGGCGGGTGGGCCCACACCGCGGCCATACTGATGCTTTTCACGCTCCTTTTCACGATCTGGGTCGTGGTCAAGCGAAAATCAGAGCTGGACGCCAAGGATGTCGAAAAGCAGCCACCCGATGTTGTTCAGGCCGCTCTCAAGAAAGCGGCGTCGGCGGACAAGGACGTGGCGCAGTCGGCGCACACGCTGATGGTGTGGCAAGTCTTGCTGTCCCTCGGTACAAGTCTCTCGGCGACGATCGATCTGTGGGGCAGCTAGCCCGATACCTGTCACATGACAGAAATACAGTCAACGCAGTCGTAACAGCTGCGATACGCGGGTGGAATCGCTGCGCTGAAAACTTTCAATTGACAGTTAATCGGACAGGAGCCGACCGTGAGTACCGACTCGACGACTGGGGCGCGCGACCACGCCCGGTCTCAGGTACGTACCGCCACCATGCGGATTCCCGCCACACCACCCGACGTTGACCCCCCTCGCCTGCTGTGGGCCGAAGCCGTTCCTGCGGGTTCGTATGCAACCAGGGTGCTGGGTCGCGGATCACGCCTTCGGCTGATCGATCCCGACGGCGGCGCGTGCGCGCACCTGCTGCTCTTCCGCTCCGATGCGCCGTGGGAGCGGCTCAACGTCGCCGACACCATAAAGGTGCCGTGGCGGGCATACCTCGGCGCCGGCCATCCGCTGCTGTCGGATCAGGGCCGGGTGCTGGCGACCGTGGTCGCGGACAGCTCGGGGCACCACGACACGTTGTGCGGCATGGCCGAGGCCGGACGAGCCAAGATGCTGTTGGCCGCCATCAAGCACGGCCTTGATATCCGCGACGTCGCACCGTCGGTGTCGTTCTTCAAGGGCGTTCGCGTCGGCGACGACGGGTCACTGGGGTTCACCGGTTCTGCCGGGCCAGGGTCCGCGGTCGATCTGCTGATCCACCTACCCGTGGTGGTCGCGCTGGTCAATACCGCTCATCCGTTGGACCCCGACCCGGCGCCCACCGGTCTCGACGTGCTGGCCTGGCGCGCAGGCGAGCAGCTCACCACGCCCGTGAACGACGATCCCGAATACTTGCGTGCCCTGTTCAACACCGAAAGCACTTGGGCCGCAGCGCAAACCAGTGAGGCGTTCAAATGACCACCACGGAACTGACCGTCGTCGGCGACGAGGTGGTCGCTGCGTACGCGCCGTGGTCCGCGATCCTGAGAGCAGGCCAGACGTTGCAGATCATCGATCTGCACGGCAATCAGGCCGTCGACACGCTGCTGTACGGCGTCTCGGGTGACCAGGTCAATCACACGCTTCGCTACAGCGCGCAGGCCACCATGGCCGCGCAACGCAACATCTTCCTGAGCACCGGCTCGGTGCTGCGGGCCACCAACGGCACCCCGCTGATGACGTTCTTCGCCGACGACGTCGGCAACCACGACACGATCGCCGGGGCGTGCTCCAAAGAGTCGAACACACTGCGCTACGGCCATCACACCGTGCACCAACACGCTTGTGCCGAAAACTTTTTGGCCGAGGGCGTGAAATGGGGGCTGGGTAAGCGCGACATCGTGTCGAACATCAACTTCTTCATGAACGTGCCGGTCGAGGCCGACGGCACGCTGGGCATCGTCGACGGGCTGTCCGCCCCGGGCAAGTCGCTGACGTTGTGTGCCGAACGCGACACGCTGGTGCTGGTGTCGAACTGCCCGCAGATCAACAACCCCTGCAATGGGTTCGACCCGACTCCTGTGCGGATGGTGATCTCCGCCTGATGCTCTTCGCGCAAGCGGCTCATCGCTGCTCGATGACCGCGATCGAGGTGGTGCGGCCCGGGATGCTGACTACCGTCCAGGACTGGCCCGGCCGCATCGGGTACTGGCATGTCGGCGTGCCGCCGTCCGGCCCGATGGATGACCTGTCGTTCCGGATCGGCAACCGGGTGCTGGGCAATCCGGAGGGCGCCGCCGGCCTCGAATGCACGAGAGGCGGTCCGGCGTTGGCGTTTCCGGACGGCGGACGCGTGTGCATTACCGGCGCGCCGGTCGGCGTGACACTGAACGGCGTCCCGGTGCCGCAGTGGCAGTCGATCACCATCCCACCCGCCGGAGTGCTCGACGTCGCGACGCTGACCGGTCCTGGGATGCGCTGCTACGTGTTGATAGCGCGCGGCCTGCACGAACCCGAATACCTTGGCAGCACAGCCACATTCACCCTCGGCGCGTTCGGCGGTCACAACGGTCGGCCGTTGCGTGAAGGCGATGTGCTGACGGCGCGCGCATGTCCAGGACCACTCAACGGCCGTCCTGCGCGCGCTGCGATCGACGAACAGCCCAGCATCGGCCACCGCTGGGAGATCGCGGTCACCGAAGGCCCGCACGCCGCGCCCGAGTTCTTCACCCGCGCCGACATCGACACGCTGGTCGGGACCGACTACACCGTGCACTTCAACTCCGACCGCACCGGAGTGCGGCTGGTTGGCCCGCAGCCGCAGTGGGCGCGCAGCGATGGCGGTGAGGCCGGACTGCATCCGTCGAACATCCACGACAACGCTTACTGCGTCGGCACTTTGGACTTCACGGGCGACACCCCGATCCTCCTCGGCCCCGACGGACCGAGCCTCGGCGGATTCGTCTGTCCGGTCACCGTGGTCGGCGGCGACCGGTGGAAGCTTGGCCAGATGGCACCGGGCGACGCGGTGCGGTTCGTTCCGGTGCGCGCCGACCGGGCACCGTCGCTGCGGACCCTCGACGTCGACCGACGGGCGTCGTTCCCCCTGGTGATCTCGACGTCCAGCGACAACGACGACGGTGTGCTCGGCCGATTCACCGCGTCCGACGGCACCGACGTGACGTTGCGCCGCGACGGCGACGGTGGCGTGCTGGTCGAGTACGGGCCGATGGTGCTCGACCTGGCCATGCGGACCAGGGTGCATGTGTTGTACGAACACCTCCTCGCGCAAGGCATCCCCGGCATCACCGAGCTCACCCCCGGCGTGCGGTCGCTGCAGGTTCAGTTCGATCCCGCCGTGCTGTCGATGGCCGAAGTGACCGACCTGCTGGCGGGTCTCGACGACGAGCTGCCCGCGTCGGATCAGCTCGTCGTGCCGAGCCGCACTGTCCGCCTGCCGTTGTCGTGGGACGACCCGGCGACCCACGAAGCAATTCAGCGCTACATGCGCGGCGTGCGGGCGGATGCACCGTGGTGCCCATGGAACATCGAGTTCATTCGGCGCATCAACGGTCTCGACGACGTGGCGCACGTGCACGACATCGTGTTCGACGCACAGTATTTGGTCCTCGGCCTCGGCGACGTGTACCTGGGAGCGCCGGTGGCCACTCCCCTGGATCCGCGGCACCGGCTGGTGACCACGAAGTACAACCCCGCGCGTACCTGGACGCCGGAGAACGCCGTCGGCATCGGCGGTGCATACCTGTGCATCTACGGCATGGAGGGTCCGGGCGGATATCAGTTCGTCGGCCGCACCACCCAGGTCTGGAACCACTGCCACCCCGGCGATGCCCGTTCGTTCGAGCCCGGAACACCGTGGCTGCTGCGGTATTTCGACCGAATCAGCTTCTACCCCGTGAGCGCCGACGAGCTGATGCATCTGCGTGCCGAGATGGCCGCCGGGCGCGGCGAGGTGGCGATCGACGATGGAAAGTTCTCCCTCGCCGACTATCGCGAGTTCCTGAGCGACAACGACGACGGCATCACGGCATTCCGTCAACAGCAGGCCGTCGCGTTCGCGGCGGAACGTCGGGCGTGGGACCTGGCCGGCGAGTTCCGCCGGGCGTCCTAAGGTCTGTTCACCTTTGTGTGGCAATCTGGCCACCGCCCATTAACCATCGCGGGCGTCACCGAAGGGACACTTCTTGCACTATGGCGAAATCCAGTGACCAGGCGGATTCCAGGTATCTGGAGGTCGAGCGCAAGTTCGAGGTGTTCGAATCGACCGTGAGCCCGTCGTTTGAGGGGCTGTCGTCGGTCGCACGCGTGGAGCGTCATCCGTCCCAGCAGCTCGATGCCGTGTACTTCGACACGCCAGCCCACGACCTTGCCGCCCGTCATGTGACGTTGCGGCGCCGCACCGGAGGCGCCGACGCGGGTTGGCACCTCAAGTTGCCGGCGGGGCCGGACGCCAGGACCGAGGTAAGAGTGCCGCTCGGCGACGAGAGCAACGGCGACGCGGTGCCGGGCGACTTGCTGGACGTCGTGTTGGCCATCGTGCGCGATCGCCCGGTCGGCCCCGTTGCGCGCATCTCGACGCGACGCACGGTCGATGTCCTCTACGGACCGGACGGCGTCGCGCTGGCTGAGTTCTGCGACGACGACGTCGTGGCGCGCGCCGAGGGCGACGAGGAGTCCGAGCAGCGGTGGCGTGAGTGGGAGTTGGAGCTTGCCGAGGGTGTCGATCGCGGGCTGCTCGACAGGCTGGCGAACCGGCTGCTTGACGCGGGCGCGACGCCAGCCGGCCACGGTTCGAAGCTCGCTCGGGTCCTCGAGGGTGAGGACGGACCAGCTGCGGTCGAGCCGCGGTCCGACCCGGTGCACCGCGCGGTGGCCGAGCAGGTGGAGCAGCTGCTCGTGTGGGATCGCGCGGTGCGGGCCGACGTGTATGACTCGGTTCATCAGATGCGGGTGACCACGCGCAAGATCCGCAGCCTGCTGCAGGCCTCGCCGGAGGCGTTCGGCATCACCGACGACGCATGGATCCTCGACGAGCTGCGGGAGTTGGCGGCCGTTTTGGGGGTCGCGCGCGACGCTGAGGTGCTTGCCGAGCGCTACGAGCGGGCGCTTGATGAATTGCCTAAGGAGCTGGTGCGCGGGCCGGTGCGGGAACGGTTGGTCGACGGCGCCAAGAAGCACTACAAGTCCGGCCTGCGCCGGTCGCTAATCGCGATGCGATCGCAGCGTTACTTCCGGCTGCTCGACGCGCTCGACGGTCTGGTGGCCGCCGAGCCGTCGCCGACGCCGTCCGGCGAAGAGCACCCCCCGGTGACGATCGACGCCGCCTACAAGAAGGTCCGCAAGGCCGCCAAGGAGGCGGCGGACGCGCCCCCCGAGCACTCCGATGAGGCACTGCATCGAATTCGCAAGCGCGCCAAGCGACTTCGCTACACCGCGTCCGCGACCGGCGACGACAAGGTGTCCAATCGGGCCAAGGCCATCCAGACGCTGCTGGGCGACTATCAGGACAGTGTGGTCAGCCGTGAACACCTGACGAACGAAGCGGAGGCCGCAAGTGCGGCCTGCGAGGACACCTTCACGTACGGCATCCTCCACCAGCAGGAGGCCGACTTAGCGCAGCGCTCGCGCGAGCAGCTCGGCGACGCGTTGAAGAAGCTGAACAAGTCGGTGCGCAAGGCGCGTTAGACCGAGCGGGCGGATGAGTTGGCCTGTAAGCCGGATTCTGTTCCTCGCCGCCGCGGAGTACCGCGGCGACGAGGCGGCGACCATCCATCTGGACACACCGTTGCCGGGTGCCTCGAGCGGCCTACCCGCAGGCTCGGGCGAGCAACCCTCGGGCGCCTGCGCTGCCGCACCCCTCTTGCGACATTCTTGGCCTTGCTTCGGGTGGGGTTTGCCTAGCCATTCCGGTCACCCGGAATGCTGGTGCGCTCTTACCGCACCGTTTCACCCTTACCACCGCGAAGGTGGCGGTCTATTTTCTGTGGCACTGTCCCGCGAGTCACCTCGGATTGCCGTTAGCAATCACCCTGCTCTGTGAAGTCCGGACTTTCCTCGAACCATCTGCCGCACCTGTCCCCCCACGGTTTGGCGAAATAATCCGCGGCCGCCCAGCCAACTCATCCGCACTACAAAAGTACTGCTTCGGGTCCCATTTCCGCGAACAGGCCATACTTGACGGCATGCCGCAGGTGCCGCCGGCCCGCTATCTGCTGCGGGCCAAGGATCTGGTCGACGCCCGCTACGCCGAGGCCATTACCGTCGACGATCTGGCCGCGGCCGCCGGGCTGTCGCGGGCCCATTTCAGCCGGATGTTCACCCGGACGTTCGGCGAATCGCCCCGCTCGTATCTGCAAACCAGGCGGCTGGAGCGCGCCGCGGCGCTGCTGCGTCACACCGACCGTTCGGTGGCCGACATCTGCGTGATGGTCGGTCTGCAGAGCGTCGGGTCGTTCACCACGAGCTTCGCCCGGGTGTACGGAATGCCGCCCGCCGCCTATCGCGCCAGCATGCCGCCTGCGGCGATACACGCCCGGGTGCCGAGCTGCATTCTCAAGCGCGACACCCGCCCGCCCGCCGACAGCCGCGTCCGCAAGACAGCACATGGGGAGAAGACGGGCCGCGGCGACCGACCGTAGCGTCGTGCCCATGATCAAAATTGCAAGCGCCCACTTGTGGGTTCACGACCAAGAAGTGGCATTGAAGTACTGGACCGAAAAGGTGGGTATGGAAGTGCGCCAAGATGTTTCGTTGCCGGATTTGGATGACACCTTCCGCTGGCTGACTGTCGGCCCGCCCGGCCAGGACGATGTATCGATCGTGCTGATGGCGGTGCCCGGCGAGCCGGTGATGGACGCAGCCACCAAGAAGCAGGTACTCGACCTCACCGCCAAGGGCTTCGCGGGCACCGTCTTCCTCACCACCGAGGACTGCCAGAAGAGCTACGAAGAGATGAAGGCGCGCGGCGTCGAGTTCACCGAGGAGCCGCACCAGATGCCGTACGGCATCGACTGCGGTTTCCGCGATCCGTCCGGCAACAGTGTGCGACTCACCCAATTGGCCGATGTGTCGGAATGGGCGACATAACGACGGCTCTAGTTTGACACTCCGATACGTGCTACCTTGAGTAGCATGTCATCGGCTGATGAATTATCTGTTCTGGTGACGGCGGCGATTCGAGCCGCCAGCCACGCGGGCAAGGATGTCGCCGACGTGCCGCTGGCGACGATTGCGCAGGCGGCCGGCATGTCCCGCAGCACGTTGGTGCGGCGGCTGAATGGCACACGGCAGGCCTTGGACGAGGCGGTGCGGGCCGCCGGGATCGACCCCGGTGGCCGCCCGGTAAGGATTCGCGCGGTCGAAGCCGGGGCCTGGCTCATCAGCCAACGCGGCCTGGCGACGGTGACATTGGAGTCGGTCGCCGAGGCCGCGGACTGCTCGGTACACAGCCTCTACGCCATCTTCGGCACTCGCGACGAGCTGTTCGCCGCCATCTACGAGCGGTACAGCCCACTTAATGATGTGCTCCGCCTCAGCGCCGACCCGTCTGCGAGCGTCGAACAGACAGTGGCGGCCTTGTACCGGACGACGTCCGCCACGCTCACTCGCGAACCTCGCGTGGCCGTCGCAATGCTGTCGGACCTGCTCGGCAATCCGCGAGGCCCGGCAGCAGGCATCTTTGCCCGGTACTTCCCCCGGGTACGGGCCTCCCTCGGTGGCTGGCTGGCGGCACAGGTGCGGGCGGGCCGGATTCGCGACATTCCGATTCCGCTACTGCTGCAACAGCTTCTGGGCCCGCTGCTGGCGCACGTCCTGATGCGACCCGCGTTGGCAGACGAGACGGACTTGGATCGGGCCTGCTCGGAGTTCACCACCGCATTCCTGCGTGCCGTCGGCACGTCGAACGATCCCGACAACGAAGGGAGATAGATCATGAAGACGTCACGGGCCGCAGTCGCCTCGGCGGCATTCTTCGTGGTGGCTCCGGGTACCGTGGTGGGCCTCATCCCGTGGTTGATAACCCATTGGGAGATAGCCGATTCCACGCCGATGTGGCGGATCGTCCTCGGCGTCGTGCTGATCGTCGTGGGCGTCATACCGCCGGCACACGCCTTCGTCCAATTCGTCAAGGCGGGCGGCACTCCGATGCCGATCGCCCCGACGCAGCGGCTGGTGGTCACCGGGTTCAACCGTTACGTCCGCAACCCGATGTACGTCGGGCTGATCATCGCGATCCTCGGTCAGGCGTTGCTTTTCGGCAGTGTCGGTTTGGTGGTGTACGCCGCGATCGCCTGGATTGTCACCGCGTCGTTCGTCCGCTTGTACGAGGAGCCGACCTTGGTTCGCGAATACGGCAGCGAGTACGAGGCGTATCGGCGCAACGTGCACGCGTGGCTGCCGCTGTTGCGGCCGTGGACACCGGGCGTCGAGCACCGATCAAATTGATCCGCGCGGATGGGTCACGCAAATGTGATAGGCCGCGATCGGGTCGGCGGCGTCCTTTATGGTGGGCCCGGGCACCTTCGTGAGCCTCATCCCCTCGCTGATAACCCGTTGGGAGATAACCGATTCCACGCCGGCATGGGAGTCATTCCCATGTACCAGCGGCACGCCCATGCCGATCATGGCGCGCCGAAGATCGAGCAACCCTTCCGAGTCAGAAGTTCAACGCGTGAGGAGTTACGGATGCCAGGTCCGAAGTGGCTTGCCCGGGCGAATCGAGTCGGCCTCAACCGGGTGGCCAAGTTCATCGTGCCGGGGATGCCGGGCTTCGGCATGGTCGTCCACCGGGGCCGCAAGTCGGGCCGAGAGTTCCGCACCCCGATCAACCTTTTTTCGCCGTCGGGACGGCTTCGTCTTCGCGTTGACCTTCAGCTCAGATGTGGACTGGGTGAAGAACGTGATGGCGGCTGGCGGCTGCGAGGTCATCACCCGTCGCAAGCGCTATTCGCTGACCGACCCGGAGCTCTACGTAGACGAGGATCGCTCGGAGATGCCGAGGTTTCCACCCGTCCGCTACATGCTCGGGTTTGCCGACGT
>JBKOYU010000808.1:0-5243 GCA_046725575.1 Actinomycetota bacterium
ACGACTCAGTAGTCAGGGTCCTAAGCGACGGGGAGCAAGTTCATGAGCTTCCCATCCGCCGTTCTCGCGGTTACGTGCCGCTCCCCGTGGACCTCGGCCGGGACAGCCCACCGGTGCTCGCGGTCGGGGGGGAGCTCAAGAACACGTTCTGTCTCACCGACGGCAGGCGCGCATTCTGTTCGGCCCACATCGGCGACATGGGCACCGTCGCCACGCTGAAGGCGTTCACCCACTCGGTGCGGCAACTGTGCGGGATCCGCGGACAGCCGGCACGGCTGGCCGCCGATCTGCATCCCCGCTATGTGACGCGAAACTGGGCCGAGCACAATGCCGGTGACCGCCCGCTCGATCTCATTCAGCACCATCATGCCCACGTGGTGTCGCTGTTGGCTGAGCACGGAATGCTCGGTGAACCCGTCATCGGTGTCGCGTTCGACGGCACCGGCTATGGGTGCGACGACACCGTGTGGGGTGGCGAGATTCTCCGACTGGGCCACGACAGCCATCGCTTCACTCGCGTCGGTCACCTCGCCGAAGTGCCGATGGCCGGCGGCGACGCCGCGGTGCGCAACCCGTGGCGGATGGCCCTGGGCCACCTGTGGCACGCTCGCGTGTCATGGACGGCGGACATGCCTCCTGTGCAGACCGCCAGCACCGCCGAATTACGCCTGCTGCGTACGCAATTCGCAACTGGCCGCGGGTGCGCAGCGACAACGAGCATGGGTAGGCTGTTTGACGCGGTCGCCTCATTGCTCGACGTCCGACAGCACATCAACTACGAGGGTGAGGCGGCGATCGAACTGGAGGTATTGGCGGCCACGGTCGACGACGCCGTTGCAAAGCCGCTGCCGCTGCGGCTGGACGTCGCCCCGGATGCGATCATGGATCCCGCTTCGATGGTGGCCGCGATCGTCACCGCTTTGCGCGACGGCGCGGAACCGGCGCACTTGGCGGCGGCATTCCACCATGCCATTGCGGTGGCCGTCACCGAGGTGGTCACTCAGGTCGCACACCGCATCCGCACGGTGGGGCTGACGGGCGGGGTGTTTCAGAATGTGCTGCTGTTGCAGACCTGCCGCCGGCTGCTCGAAGAGGCGGGTTTCACCGTGCTCATCCACCGCACCGTTCCGCCGAACGACGGCGGGCTCGCACTGGGTCAGGCCGCGATATCGACGCTCACGGCGCTGGAAGAAGGGACGACAGCATGTGCCTAGGGATTCCGGGCCGTATCACCGAGGTCTGGGACGACGCCGGCGGTGGTCGGTTCGCCCGTGTCGCGTTTGGTGATGCGGTCAAAACCGCTTGCCTTGCATACCTTCCCGATCTGGCGGTCGGTGATTACACCATCGTGCACGCCGGCTTCGCATTGACCCGAATCGACGAAGAGTCTGCGCAGATGACACTTGCGACGATGCGCGAATACGGAGTCTTCGGCGAACAGGGGGCGGCATCGTGACGGCGCCCGCCCGTCCCGCTGTGGTACCGGCCTTGGCCGCCGACCTCGCCAGCGCTTCTTTGTCACTGGCACAACGGTTCTCGGCGGGGGCAACCATGTGGTGCCTCGCGCCGGCCTTCTCCCCCCATGCCCACCACATCGCGGTCGAATTCGTTCACCCGGTGGTCGTCGGGAAACGGGCCCTGCCGGCGGTGGCCCTGACCGGACCGGATGTGCTGGGGCAGGTGCGGGTATCGGCGCGCGCCGGGGACGTTGTCATTGCCGTCGCCGGCGCCGGCGAGCACGACGTGCGCGCGGTGATGCGCCGAGCCGCCGCGTGGGGTGTCACGACGATCTGGATCGGCAATGGCGACCGGGCCGTATACGGGGCCGCCGACCATGTGCTCTGGCTGGATGATCCCGATCCTGCGCTGCCCGCAACCGGTGAGTTCGTCCTGCTGTACCACCTGTTGTGGGAACTGACCCACGTGTGCTTCGAGCATCCCGGGCTGCGGGCGGCGCCATCACAGGAGTGCACCGACGACGTGTGCATCACCTGCAGCGACGAAGGCAGACTCGGCGAGGTCGTCACGACCGCCACCGACGCAACGGCATCGGTGCGCACCGCAACAGGCACCGAAACCGTCGTGACCACTCTGACAGGGCCGTTGTCAACGGGCGACCTCGTCTTGGTGCATGCCGGCATGGCGATCAGCACGCTAGGTGAGGACTGACCAGGTGATGAACCAACAGCGCCTCGACGAGGCCACGAATTTTCTGTATCCGTTCATCGACGGGAACGAGTCCGATGCCAGCGCGCTTCTCGCCGACCTGACGGAGTCCGCATTGGCCAAGGCGGCGGAAAGCGCGGCGCTGCGTCGCTCCACTGTGGAAGCGTGCACGCCCCTCATCGCGACCACGGCCGCTGAGATGGCGCGCCGGTTCGCCGCTGGCGGCAGGCTGTTCACCTTCGGTAACGGCGGAAGCTCAACCGACGCCGCGACACTCGCGGCGCTGTTTGCGTCGCCACCCACGGCGCGACCGCTGCCCGCATGGTCGCTGACGGCCGACCAGGCGGTGCTCACCGCTTTGGGCAATGACGTCGGCTTCGACCTGGTGTTCGCGCGGCAGCTGATCGCCCGAGCACGCGAAGCAGACATCGCGGTGGCAATGTCGACAAGCGGCAATTCGGCAGATCTGCTGCTCGCCCTGCGGGAGGCCCACAGCCGCGGCATGTACACCGTTGGGTTCACCGGATACGACGGCGGCGCCTTCATCGACAACCCCGATGTCGACGTCTGCTTCGTCGTCCACTCGCAAAGCGTGCACCGCATCCAGGAATCGCAGGCGCTGTTGGGCTATCGACTATGGGCCGCGGTGCAAGCACAGGAGGAGAACCGATGAGCGAGCACGTCGCGGAGTACCTGGCTTCTGGCCCGTCGTTTCGCGAGGGCGAGGTCATCGAACGCATCGAGACGTTCCGCAAACGGCGGCCTCGGCTGCGCGACACCGTGGTGACACTCGCCCACGGCGCGGGCGGGAAAGCATCGGCGGCACTGGTCGATGCCGTATTTGTCGAAGCGTTCCGCAATCCGCACTTGGAGTCGCTCGGCGACGGCGCCGTGGTCGCAGTGCCCGGCGGACAGCGGATGGCGATGTCGACCGATTCGTTCGTGGTGCAGCCGCTGCGCTTTCCCGGTGGATCGATCGGCCACCTCGCCGTCCACGGCACCGTCAACGACCTCGCGATGGTCGGCGCGCTGCCGTCGTGGATCACCGCGGCCTTCGTTCTGGAAGAAGGCTTTCCGATCGACGACCTCCGCGAGATCGTCGCCGACATGGCGGCCGCGGCGGCCGCTGCCGGTGTTCAGATCGTCGCTGGCGACACCAAGGTCGTGCCCAAGGGCGCGGCCGACGGCTTGTTCATCACCACCACCGGGGTCGGCATCGTCCCTGCGGGCCGCGAGTTGTCCCCGCAGAACGTGCGGGCGGGCGACAAGGTCCTGGCGTCAGGCACGATCGGGGATCATGGCATGGCGGTGATGCTCGCTCGTGGCGATCTGGCGCTCGAGGCCGACATCCGTTCCGACACAGCCGCGGTCAGCGGTTTGGTGGAGTGCTTGCTCGAGGTGGCACCGTCGACCCGATGGATGCGGGATCCCACGCGCGGCGGCGTCGGCACCGTATGCAACGAGTTGGCTCACGCCAGCGGACTGGCCGTGGTCCTCGAGGAGAACCGGCTGCCGGTGCGGTCGGACGTCGCAGGCGCCTGCGAGATGCTCGGTATCGACCCGCTTTACGTCGCCACCGAAGGCAAGTTCCTTGCCGTCGTCGATCCGTCCGAAGCGGACGACGCCCTCGCCGCTCTGCGTTCCCACCCCGACGGCGGCGACGCCGCCGAGATAGGCCACATTGCCGACGAACCCGCCGCCACGGTGGTGGTGCGCACTGGCTTCGGCGGCACCCGCATCGTGGACATGCTCGTCGGCGACCCACTCCCCCGCATCTGCTGAGAAGGGACTTCGTATGTGCCTGGGAATCCCCGGACGAATCGTCGAGATCACCGACGAAGCAAACTGTCTGGCCAAGGTCGAGGTGAGCGGAGTACGCCGGATCATCAGCGTGCGGCTGCTCGAGAACGATCCACCACAGCCCGACGAGTGGGTGCTGGTGCACGTCGGCTTCGCGATGGCCAAGATCGACGAAACGGAAGCGTTGCTGACACTGGCCGCGGTCAAGAAACTCGGCGAAGCCTATTCCGACGAGATAGAAGCATTCGACTTGTCGGACATCATCTGAGGGGGAGAGATCATGCGATTTGTGGACGAGTTCCGTGACCCGGCGGCAGCGCGAAAGCTATTGGCCGCGATCGACAGCCTGGCCCGGGCGGGTTCTGCGCACGAGCAGTTCAAGTTCATGGAGGTCTGCGGCGGACACACCCACACGATCTACCGGCACGGCATCGAGCACCTCTTGCCCGAGAATGTGGAGCTGGTGCACGGCCCCGGCTGCCCGGTCTGCGTCATTCCGATGGGCCGCGTCGACGATGCGATCTGGCTCGCACGCCAACCGGACGTGATCTTCACGTGCTTCGGGGACATGATGCGCGTCCCCGGCTCGAACGGCAGCCTGCTCGACGCCAAAGCGGGCGGTGCCGACGTCCGCTTCGTCTACTCACCGCTGGATGCGCTCAAGATCGCGGTGGACAACCCCGGCAAGCAGATCGTGTTCTTCGCGATCGGGTTCGAAACCACCGCGCCGTCAACGGCGGTCACCTTGGTGAGGGCCCGTGAGCTCGGAATCAAGAACTTCACCGTGTTCTGTAACCACGTCACGATCGTGCCGCCGATCAAGGCGATTCTGGAGTCCCCCGACCTTCGGCTCTCCGGGTTCCTCGGGCCCGGCCACGTTTCCACCGTCGTCGGCAACCGGCCCTACCGGTTCGTCCCCGCCGTTTACGGCAAGCCGTTGGTGGTCGCGGGATTCGAGCCGCTGGACATCCTGTCGTCGATCGCGATGCTGCTGCGCCAGATACGGGAGGGCCGGTGCGAGGTAGAGAACCAGTACTCGCGCGTCGTCCACGAGGAGGGCAACCCGGCGGCGCTCGAGCTGATGAGCGAGGTCTTCGCGCTGCGTCCGCACTTCGAGTGGCGGGGACTGGGATTCATCTCCCAGAGCGCGCTGCGGCTACGCGAAGAATCGGCCGACTTCGACGCCGAGCAGCGGTTCGCAATGCCGGGCGTGCGGGTCGCGGATCCGAAAGCTTGTCAATGCGGGGAGGTGCTCAAGGGCGTGCTCAAGCCCTGGG
>JBKOYU010000127.1:0-2487 GCA_046725575.1 Actinomycetota bacterium
ACCTCGACCTGCTGGCCCGCCACGTCGGTAACGGTGTCGACGCGGGCCCCGGCGGCGTGTTCATCGCCTGCGGCACAGGGGAATTCCACGCCCTCGAGGCCCAGGAGTTCGGCCGTGTGGTCCGGACTGCCGTGGCAGTTGTAGCCGGGCGCGTGCCCGTCTACGCCGGGGCCGGCGGCTCCGTCACCCAGGCCAAGCTGTTCGCTGAGGCAGCCAAGAACGCAGGCGCCGATGGGCTGTTGCTGCTGCCTCCGTACCTCGTCGAGATGCCACAAGCGGGGTTGATCGCCTACACCCGCGAAGTCGCCGCCGTCACCGACCTGCCCGTCATCGTCTACAACCGCAACAACGCCCGCTACACCGAAGAGTCAGCCATCGCAGTTTCCAAGATCCCGAACGTCATCGGATTCAAGGACGGCACAGGCGATCTCGACCAGGTCGCGCGCATCGTCCGCGCGGTCACCGACGCGACTGACAAGGACTTCTTGTTCTTCAACGGGATGCCGACCGCGGAGACGACGCAGCAGGCCTACCGCGCGATCGGCGTGCCCCTGTATTCGTCGGCCACGTTCGCATTCGCCCCGGATCTGGCGCTCGCGTTCTACGACGCGCTGGAGACCGGGAACGACGCGCTGGCCAACGCCCTGTTGCGGGAGTTCTTCCATCCGCTCGTCCGTCTGCGCGACACAGTGCCAGGATATGCGGTGTCGCTGGTGAAGGCCGGTGTCGCGTTGGAGGGCACACCCGCTGGGCCGGTCCGCCCACCGTTGGTCATGCCGACGGCCGACGACCTGACCGAATTGCGGGCAATCATCGCGGCCGGACGCGCCGTACTGTCCGAGGCGCTCACCGAGGCCGTGTAGCCTTGGCGCCCAGCCGGATTCGCATCACGGGCGCCCGCATCACACCGGTGGCGTTCGTCGACCCGCCGCTGCTCAACACCGTCGGTGTGCACCAGCCCTACGCGCTGCGCGCAGTCATTCAGCTCGACACGGACGCCGGACTGGTCGGACTCGGCGAGACCTACGCCGACCAGACGCATCTCGCACGGCTGCAGGCTGCGGCATCTGCGATCACCGGTCTGGACGTGTTCGCGCTCAACGTGATTCGGGCTGCGATCGACGAGTGGCTCCGCGGCGACTCCCGTGCGTTAGGTACGGCCGGCATGATCACCTCGGCCAGCGCGGTCGACCAAGTCTTGTCGCCGTTTGAGGTCGCCTGCCTCGACGTGCAGGGTCACGCTTGCGGCAGGCCGGTTTCTGACCTGCTCGGCGGCACGGTCCGCGACGCCGTGCCGTTCAGCGCGTACCTGTTCTACAAGTGGGCGGCGCACCCGGGTGGCGAACCGGACGCGTTTGGTGAGGCGCTGGACCCGGACGGCATCGTCGCGCAGGCCCGGCGCATCATCGACGAATACGGCTTCACCGCAATCAAACTCAAGGGTGGCGTGTGTCCACCCGAAGAGGAGATGGCCGCCATCGAAGCCCTGCGGGCGGCTTTTCCCGAGCATCCGCTGCGTCTGGACCCGAACGCGGCGTGGACGCCGCAGACGTCGGTGAAGGTGGCCTCGGGTCTGGCGGGCGTCCTCGAGTATCTGGAAGACCCGACGCCCGGCCTGGACGGCATGTCCGAGGTGGCGCAGCAGGCGCCGATGCCGCTGGCGACCAACATGTGTGTCGTCGCGTTCTCCCAGCTGGCGCCCGCGGTCGCGAAACAGTCGGTGCGCGTGGTGCTTTCCGATCACCACTATTGGGGTGGCCTGCAGCGGTCACGCCTGCTGGCGGGCATCTGCGAGAACTTCGGGTTGGGGTTGTCGATGCATTCCAATTCACACCTGGGCATCAGTTTGGCCGCAATGGTGCATCTCGCGGGGGCGACGCCAAACCTCACCTACGCGTGTGACACCCATTGGCCGTGGAAGACCGAGGAGATCGTCAAACCTGGGGCGCTGTCATTTGTCGACGGATCGGTGGCGGTGCCGACGACGCCGGGCCTTGGGGTCGAGATCGATGAGGATGCCCTGGCCGCTCTGCACGAGCAGTATGTGCGGTGCGGGATCCGCGACCGCGACGACACCGGATACATGAAGAGCATCGATCCGGGCTTTGGGGCGGTCAGCCCGCGCTGGTAGCGCTCTCATGGCTGGCGACCCATCTCAGCAAGGAGACGGTTGCCGGATTCACACAATTCGTTCTGAGCGCAAGGGGCGGCGACAAGCAAGCTTGGGAGTCAACCGATTTGATGCGACGGGCATTGCGTCGCATCACGCCCCGGACAACCAGGAAGGACCGACTATGGCACGGATCGACCCGCGTCCCGTCAAGGGGTGGCCGCCGGAGATGCGGGAGGCTCTCGCCGCGATCAGGCCCCCGACCCCGCGGTATCCCCTGACGCGGAAGGGCCGGCCCAGCGGGGCCAACATTTTGGGGACGATGGCCCACCACCCCGCACTGGCTCGGGCCTACAACACCCTCAACGGGCACCTGC
>JBKOYU010000604.1:0-2783 GCA_046725575.1 Actinomycetota bacterium
TCACCGGTCGCTATCCGCACAGCAACGGGCTGATCGGGCTGGCGCATCACGGATTTGAGTACCGCGAGGGCGTCCGCACGCTACCGCACATTCTGTCGGATGCCGGTTGGTACTCGGCGCTGTTCGGTATGCGCTGATGACAACCATCTGTCCGAAAATCGCTAGATCGAGCGTGAAGGCGGACCCGTAGCGTCGGCGCATGAGCTGCAGTGCGATTCTCCGGTTGGCCAGAGCCATCACGCCTTGGACCGCCCGGGATAGGCGAGGGCCAGGCGGCAGCTTCACGACAGTCGACGGTGCCTCGCGCTCAATTGTGGTCATGGCGCGGCGACGATAGCCGGGCCAGACGTCGAGTCAATGCACGGAAAGTGTCGCTCCTTACAACTCCTGGCCGGGTGTTCCCGACGTCCGCTCCAACACGCGCATCGAACCCGTCGCCGACACCTCACGGAAGTCGCCCGTCCCGAGTGCACGCTGGTAGACGTGGAACGGCGCCTGGCCGCCCTCGTTCGGATCCGGGAACACGTCGTGGATGATCAACGCGCCGCCGATGTCGACCCATCGGGCCCATCCGTCGAAGTCGCGCTGCGCGGCCTGCTCGGTGTGGCCACCGTCAATGAACAACAGCCGCAACGGCATTCGCCAGCCGCGCGCGACGACGGGGGACTTGCCGACGATCGCCACCACATAGTCGTCCAGCCCCGCGGCGTCAAGCGTGTGCCGCAATGTCGGCAGCGTGTCGAACAGCCCGGTGACGGCGTCCACCATCGCCGCGTCGTGGTACTCCCACCCCGGCTGGTGTTCCTCGGAACCGTGGTGGTGATCGATCGTGTAAACCACACCACCCGTCTGCTGTGCGGCCGCCCCCATCAGGACGGTGGATTTGCCGCAGTACGTGCCGATTTCGACGCCGACGCCGTCACCCAGATATCGAACGGCGGTGTCGTAGAGTGTGCGTCCTTCGTCAGCGGGCATGAACCCCGTGATCTGCTCGGCGAGGGCGAAAAGGTCGTCTGTGCGGCTCATCGGCGTCCAACTTACCGTTGCTGGTAGATGGCAGTTGTAGTAGCGTCCGGACACGTGTCCGATCCGGTCTTGGAGTCGACTCGGCGCCGCCTGACCGCCAAACAGGCCGACACCGTAGATCGACTGGGCCGTGCGGCGGTGGATCTGTTGAGCCGCGAAGGATTTGCCGGTCTGACCGTGCGGCGGGTGGCCGCTGAGGCCGGAGTCGGGGCGGCCACCGCCTACACCTATTTCTCGTCGAAGGAGCACCTCGTCGCCGAGGTGTTCTGGCGTCGGCTCGCCGCATCGCCGCCCGCGGCGCACGAGTCGGGCGATGCGGCCGCGCGCGTAGTAGAGGTGCTCCGCCACATCTCGCTGTTGGTCGCCGACGAGCCGCAGTTCGCCTGCGCCGTCACCAATGCGCTGCTGGGCAAGGACCCCGACGTCGAGGTGCTGCGGCTGCGCATCGGCCGCGACATCCGCGACCGGTTGGCCGCAGCACTGGAACCCGACACCGATCCCGACATCATCGACTCGCTGGAGATGCTGTATTCCGGCGCGTTGGTGCGCGCCGGGATGGGCTACGCGTCATACGCCGACATTGCGCAGCGGTTGGAAAAGTCCGCGCGGTTGATGCTGCGCTAGCTGCGCCGGCCGAACATCGCCGTCGCGGCGGCGACGGCCGGTTCGACGATGCCGTGCAAGTCGCGTCGATCCTCGACGAACAGCGCCGTCAGCTCACGCAAACCGCCCAGCAGGATCAGCGCCAACGGCCGCGAGATCGGCGGCAGGCTGGCGCGCCGGAAGCCCGGGCTGTCGCTGAGATCGACGAGCAGGTCGGTGAGCCGCTCCATCGCCAACCGATTCAGCGGCAGGGCCTTCGCTCCGAGCGCGGGCGCCTCCCGGATCCAGCTCAGCGTGATCGCCGGTCGCGATGCGATGTGGTCGACGTAGGCGCCGGCCGCCTGGCGTATCTGCTCCTGCCAATCGGCCTCGGGGTCGGTGGCCGCCCTGATGCTGGCGATCAAGTTGTCGTTGTTCCGGCGGAGCACCTCGATCAGGCACTCTTCCTTGCTGGCGAACTGCTCATAGAAGGTGCGCTTCGAGGTGCGCGCGTGCCGCACGATGTCGGCGACGGTGGTGTCGCGATATCCGCGTTCACCGATCGATGCGGCCAGCCCGTCGAGCAGCCGGTCGCGGAAGGCGTCGTCGACGGACGCAGCCTTGTCGAGCGCTGTCGTCATTTCGCCTCCCTGAGCCCTTGCGCTTGTCTGGTACCAAGCGGTACCGTACTACAAACACCCACGGTACACCGAAGTACCAGGGAAACGGCTGGGAGTGATTCACTCATGACTGACACCGCAGTGACCGCCGAAACGATGGCCCCGACGACTCCCGGCAAGATGCCGCCCGTCGTGCGCCTGCCGAAGGCCGTCCAGATGGTCCTGCTGTCGGCCTTTCGCCGCCGGTTTTTGAAATACGCGCTGAAGCGTTACGGGCCCGTCTTCGCCAACAACGTCCCGTTCTTCGGCCGCAGTGTGGTCGTCTCCGATCCCGCGCTGGCCCGGCAAGTGTTCCTCGCGAGCACCGACGACCTGATCAATGTGCAGCCCAACCTCAGCAGAATCTTCGGACCGGGTTCGGTGTTCGCGTTGGACTGTAAGGAACATCGGGCTCGCCGTAAGCTGCTCGCCCCGCCGTTTCATGGCCAGAGCATCAAGAACTACGAAAAGGTGATCGAAGAGGAGACGCTCCGCGAAACCGCGACGTGGCCGGAG
>JBKOYU010000822.1:0-8631 GCA_046725575.1 Actinomycetota bacterium
CTCCACCACGACGCGGTCCTCGGGCAGGATGCGGATGTAGTGCTGCCGCATCTTGCCGCTGATGTGGGCGAGAACCTTGTGTCCGTTCTCCAGCTCAATGCGGAACATCGCATTGGGCAGGGGTTCGACCACGCGACCCTCGACCTCGATGGCACCGTCTTTCTTGGCCATTATTTCTCGGAGATCCTCCGTGTCCTCTGAATCGTTGGCGCCTGTCGGCGCAGCTTTCGCTCCGACTACAAAACGTGGGCCTGTAGCCAGAAATTCCAGCAATTCCAAGGACAGAGAGCACGCAAGAGCCGGCGCGGATACCGCACCGTTGGTCCATACTACCTGCTCCGCGGCCCGCCCCAAAATCGCTGAAGTGCCAGGCCAGCGTGTCCATCCTGACCGGATAACCGCTCGACGACGGGAGCATACTGATAACCGATGACTGGACCAGTCTCTGCTCCCCGAAAACCCGTAATACTGACCGTCGACGACGACCCCGCGGTGTCCCGCGCCGTCGCCCGCGACCTGCGCCGCCACTACGGCGAGCGGTACCGAATCGTCCGCGCCGAATCCGGCCCGGACGCCCTGGAAACCCTCAACGAACTCAAGCTGCGCGGTGACACCGTCGCGGTGTTCGTCGCCGACTACCGGATGCCGCAGATGAGCGGCATCGAGTTCCTCGAAGAGGCGATGGACATCTACCCCCTCGCCCGCCGCGTGCTGCTGACGGCGTACGCCGACACCCACGCCGCGATCGACGCGATCAACGTCGTCGACCTGGACCACTACCTGCTCAAGCCGTGGGACCCGCCGGAAGAGAAGTTGTACCCGGTGATCGATGGGCTCCTCGAGGCGTGGCACGCGACCGGTGACCGGGCCATTCCGCACACCAAGGTGATCGGTCACCGCTGGAACGAGCGGTCCTGGGAGGTGCGTCAGTTCCTGGCCCGCAACCAGCACTCGTTCCGGTCGTTCATGGCCGACGAGGCCAAGGGCAAGCAGCTGTTGGACGCGGCTGGCCTCGACGGCTATCAGCTCCCGGTGGTCATCACCGAGCAAGGCGAGACGCTCGTCGAGCCGACGAACGCCGAACTCGCCGCGATGCTCGGCCTGTCGACGAGCCCGTCGTTGGAGATGTACGAACTTGCGGTCATCGGCGGCGGACCCGCCGGCCTCGCAGCTGCCGTGTACGGCGCGTCGGAGGGCCTGAAAACCGTGCTGATCGAGGCGACCGCGACCGGCGGACAGGCCGGCCGCAGCTCGAGGATCGAGAACTATCTCGGCTTTCCCACCGGCGTTTCGGGTGCCGAGCTGACCACGTCGGCGCGCCGCCAGGCCGAGCGCTTCGGCGCCGAGGTCATCACCACGCGTAAGGCGGTCGGGTTGCACGCCGGCGACTCCGGCACGGCCCGCACGATCGAGTTCGAGGACGGCGGCAGCATCGGTGCGCAAGCGGTGATCCTCGCCACCGGCGTCGAGTACCGCCAGCTGCAGGTGAGCGGGTGCTGGGACGACCCCGACAATCCCGCGTGCAACTTCGTGGGTCGCGGCGTCTTCTACGGCGCATCGGTCTCCGACTCGTCGGAATGCAAAGGCGAGGACGTCTACATCGTCGGCGGCGCGAACTCGGCGGGTCAGGCGGCGATGTTCATGTCCCGCTCAGCGAAATCGGTGACGCTGCTGGTGCGTGGGCCGTCGCTGGAGACGTCGATGTCCTACTACCTGATCCAGCAGATCGAGAAGAACGACAACATCACCGTCCGAACCTGCACCGAAGTGGTCGACACGCTCGGCGAGGACGACCACCTCACCGGCCTTGTGTTGTTCAACAAGCAGAGCGGCGAGAAGGAAACGGTGGAATGCGACCGGCTGTGCTGCTTCATCGGCGCCGAGCCGCGCACCGAGTGGCTCGACGTGGTGGCCAAGGACGACCACGGGTTCATCCTGTCCGGCCCTGACCTCAAGGACGTCAGCGGCTGGACGCTGGACCGGCCGCCGCACCACTTGGAAACAAGTGTGCCCGGTGTGTTTGTTGCAGGTGATGTGCGTGCCGAATCCGCCAAACGGGTGGCAGCAGCCGTCGGCGAAGGGTCGATGGCAGTGATGTTGGTGCACCGCTACCTGGCGGAGGCGTAGAGAGAAGCTGATATGGGCGAGAAATGTCTGCCTGGCGAACTGCGAACCCTGTTCCTGTTCGAGGCGCTGACCGACGAGCAGCTGAAGATGCTGTGCGACAACGGCCATATCCAGGCGTTCGAGCCAGGGCCGATCGTCGTCGAAGGGGACCCAGCCACCTGCCTCTACGTCCTGCTCGACGGCGAACTGGTGATGTCCAAGCGCTCGGGCGGGGTCGACATCGTCACGAATCGCACGTCCCAGCGCGGCGTCTACTGCGGCGCCTGGTCGGCCTATGTCCCGAACGAGGAACACATCTACGAGGCATCGGTGCGGGTGACCAAGCCATCGCGGTTCTTCGTCCTGGATGCGGACGCGTTCGCCGAGTTCATGAAGTCGCAATTCCCCATGGCCGTGCACCTGCTGGAGGGCCATCGCGTCGGCGGCCAGCGGCAGCGCCAGATCATTGGCCAACGCGAGAAACTCCTCGCCCTCGGCACCATCACCGCCGGCCTCACTCACCAGCTGAACAACCCGGCCGCAGCCAGTGCGCGGGCCGTCTCCGATCTGCGCGACAAGGTGGCCGGGATGCGGCACAAGCTCGCGATGCTGGCCGACGGCAAGTTCACCCCCGAGGCGCTGCGGGTGTTGGTCAGCATTCAGGACGAGGTCGCCGAGCAGGTTGCCAAGTCCAAGAGCGTGGAGTTGTCCGCGCTCGAGGCGTCGGACCGCGAGGAGCAGATCGGAGACTGGCTCGAGGACCACGACATCGTTGGCGCGTGGGACTATGCGCCGACGTTTGTCGACGCCGGCCTGGACATCGACTGGCTGGAGCGCGTTTCGGCGTTGGTGGACGAGGTCGACGCCTCGGCCTCGTTGCAGGGCGCCATTGGGTGGCTGAGGTACACCATCGAGACCGAGCTCTTGATGAACCAGATCGGCGAGGCGAGCAAGCGCATCTCCGCGCTGCTCGCCGGCGCGAAGCAGTACTCGCAGATGGATCGCGCCCCGTATCAAGTGTCCGACGTCCACGAACTGCTGCACAGCACGCTCAAGACCTTGTTCGGCGACAAGGTCGGCAACGACAAGCCGATCAAACTGGTCAAGGAATGGGACAAGTCCATACCCCAAATCGCTTGCTACCCAGGAGATTTGAACGAAGTGTGGAGCAACATCATCCACAACGCGATCCAAGCCATGGACGGTAAGGGCACCCTGACGATACGCACAATGCGCGAAGGCGACGAGATGATCCGGGTCGAGATCGGTGATGACGGGCCAGGCATCCCCGAAGACGTCATCGACCGCATTTTCACGCCTTTTTTCACCACCAAGCCGTTCGGCGAGGGCACCGGGCTCGGTCTGGACCTGGCGCGGCGGATCGTCGTGGAGAAGCACCACGGCGACATCCGCGTGCAGTCCAAGCCGGGCGACACCCGCTTCATCGTGGTGCTGCCGTTGCAGGCGCCTGCACCCGAAGCAACGACACCGACAGAGCTTCCGGCCGCAGCGGAATAGGCGCAACCGCGGCGGGGGTTGACCGAACCATGACTGACGCGAAGCCCAACCTCGGCCGATTCGGATCGTTCGGACGCGGAGTAACTCCGGAACAAGCGAAAGACATCGAGGCGCTGGGCTACGGCGCCGTGTGGGTCGGCGGTTCGCCGCCTGCCGAGTTGGATTGGGTCGAACCGATCCTCGAGAAGACCACCACGCTGCAGGTCGCCACAGGCATCGTCAACATCTGGACCGCGGACGCCGGACCCGTCGCCGAGTCCTTCCACCGCATCGACAAGGCCTACCCCGGCCGATTCCTGCTGGGCATCGGCGTCGGCCACCCCGAGGCCGGACACGAGTACCGCAAGCCATTCGATGCGCTCAACGACTATCTCGACAAGCTCGACGAGTACGGCGTGCCGCAAGACCGCCGCGTGGTCGCGGCGCTGGGCCCTCAGGTGCTCAAGCTGTCAGCGCGGCGCGCCGCGGGCCCGCATCCGTATCTGACGACGCCCGAGCACACCGCCCAGGCGCGGGAGCTCGTCGGCCCCGACGCGTTTGTCGCGCCCGAGCACAAGGTGGTGCTGACCACCGACGCGGAGACGGCCCGCGCGGTCGGCCGCAAGGCGCTCGAGATTTACCTCAACCTGACGAATTACCTCAACAGCTGGAAACGTCTCGGGTTCAGTGATGAAGACATCGCAAAACCGGGTAGTGACCGTCTGGTGGACGCCGTCGTCGCCTACGGCACGGCCGACGCCATCGCGGCGCGGCTGAAGGAACACCTCGACGCGGGAGCGGATCACGTGCCGGTGCAGGTGCTTACGTCGCCCGACAAGCTGGTGCCCGCACTTGCCGAACTCGCCGGGCCACTCGGCCTGCAGTGAGCATCCGAACGAAGGGGCAACAATGACCGAACTCAAGACTGACCTTGGCCGATTCGGTGTGTGGATCTTCGGGTCGCCGACGCCCGAGCAGGCGGTCGAGATCGAGAAGCTGGGCTATGGCGCCGTGTGGATCGGCGGGTCGCCCGCCGGTGACCTGAACTACGTCGAGCCGATCCTCGAGCAGACGAAGACACTTCAGGTGGCCACCGGCATCGTCAACGTGTGGACAGCGCCGGCCGAACAAGTTGCGGAGGCCTATCACCGCGTCGAGGACGCTCATCCGGGCCGGTTCCTGCTCGGCATCGGCATCGGGCATCCGGAGCACACCGAGGAATACCGCAAGCCCTACGACGTCCTGGTCGAGTACCTCGATGTGCTCGACGCCGCGAAGGTGCCGACCAGCCGACGGGTCATCGCCGCACTCGGACCGCAGGTGCTGAAGCTGGCCGCGCAGCGCAGCGCAGGCGCGCACCCGTATCTGACGACGCCCGAACACACCGGCTGGGCCCGCGACCTCATCGGCAACACGGTGTTTCTGGCGCCCGAGCACAAGGTGGTGTTCACCACCGATGTGGACGAGGCACGCGCGATCGGCCGCAAGACCGTCGACTTCTACCTCAACCTGAGCAACTACCTCAACAACTGGAAACGGCTAGGCTTCACCGAACAGGATGTGTCGAAACCGGGCAGCGACAAGCTGATCGACGCGGTCGTCGCCTACGGCACTCCCGACGACATCGCCAAGCGACTGGGGGAGCACCTGAACTTGGGTGCCGATCATGTCGCGATCCAGGTGCTGGGCGGACCGGACAAGCTGCTGCCGACGCTAACGGAACTGGCCGGTCCGCTCGGGCTGAAGGGGTCCCCTTCGCGACGCTAGCGCCGAAATTGCACACAGGGCTGTAATCGAAATCCACGACCCTGAGTGCAATCTCGACCGTAGGAAGCGCCTGTGTCAGTCCGGTTGGCCAGCATCACAGCGTGACGGCTAATGGCCCACTACCGTCGATGACATGTCAGCGAGACAGCCCGCTCACACCGACCGTCGCCGCGCGGAGTCGTTCGGCGCCACCGCCGATGCGTACGACCGCTACCGTCCGCGCTATCCGCAGGCGCCCCTCACCGAACTCGTCGCCGATGCGGGTGTCCGTGCGCTGGACGTCGGCGCCGGAACCGGCATCGCAGCAACGCAATTGGCGGAAGCCGGCGCGGATGTCCTTGCCGTCGAACCGGACGAACGGATGTCGCGTGTGGCGGCCGCGAAGGGTGTCCGTGTCGAGCAGGCGACCTTTGAGGAGTGGCAGCCAGCGGATCGAAAGTTCGATCTCGTCGTGTTCGCCCAGTCCTTCCACTGGGTCGAGCCCCAACTTGCGTTGCGGAAGGTCGCGACGATCCTGCGCCCGGGTGGTCAGCTGGCATTGCTCGCGAACCGCATCCTGCCCACCGCGCCGACGCAGCAAGAACTCGACGAGATCAACGCGGACTACCTGGACGTGACGGCGAGGTCGAACGTCAATGCCGAGGACGAGGTGACGGTGATGGTCGAGAAGTTTGGGTTCTCCGTCGAGCGACGGCGCTGCGTCGAACAGCTGCATTACACCACCGAGGACTATCTGAACCTGGTGTCCACCTACTCCAACCGCTTGTTGCTCGGGCCGACGGCGCGAGAGGAGTTGCGGTCGCGGCTCGTGCAGCGGATCGGCGCGGCCGGCGTCGATGCGCAGAACGATGCGCTGGCGGTCGTCTGCACACCCACGGCAACCGGCTAGGGTTTGACCATGCGGTTGCTGGTCACCGGCGGCGCGGGCTTCATCGGCGCCAACTTCGTGCACGGCGTGGTGCGCGAGCATGCGGTGACGGTGCTCGACGCGCTGACCTACGCGGGCAGCCGCGAATCGCTGGCGCCGGTCGAGAACGATATCCGCCTGGTGCAGGGCGACATCACTGACGCGGAGTTGGTGTCCAAGCTCGTCGCCGAGGCCGACGCCGTCGTGCATTTCGCCGCGGAAACCCACGTCGACAACGCCCTCGCCAATCCCGAGCCGTTCCTGCGGGCCAACGTCGTGGGTACCTTCACGGTGTTGGAGGCGGTGCGCGCCCACGGCGTGCGGTTGCATCACGTGTCGACGGACGAGGTGTACGGCGACCTCGAATTGGACTCTGCGCAACGGTTCACCGAGTCGACGCCGTACAACCCGTCGAGCCCGTACTCGTCGACGAAGGCAGCGGCCGACTTGCTGGTGCGCGCCTGGGTGCGCTCCTACGGTGTGGCCGCGACGATCTCGAACTGCTCCAACAACTACGGGCCGTATCAACACGTGGAGAAGTTCATCCCCCGCCAGATCACCAACGTGCTGACCGGGCGGCGGCCCAAGCTCTACGGCAACGGCGCGAATGTTCGTGACTGGATCCATGTCGACGACCACAACCGCGCCGTGTGGCGGATCCTCGCCGACGGTCAGATCGGCCGTACGTATCTCATTGGCGCAGAAGGAGAACGGGACAACCTGTCGGTGATGCGCACCATCTTGCGACTGATGGGCCGTGATCCCGACGACTTCGACCACGTCACCGATCGCGCCGGGCATGACCTGCGGTACGCGATCGACCCGTCACCGCTATACAACGAACTCGGCTGGGGCCCGAAGCACACCGACTTCGAGGAAGGCTTACGGGCCACCATCGAGTGGTACCGCGACAACGAATCATGGTGGCGCCCACTGAAAGACGCGGTCGAGGCCGGCTACGAGGAGCGTGGCCAGTGAAAGCCCGCGAACTGGCTGTCCCCGGCGTATGGGAGATCACTCCTCAGGTGTACACCGACTCGCGCGGGCTGCTCTTCGAATGGTTCACCGATTCGGCGTTCACCGAATTCGCCGGGCACCGGTTCGATCTGCGACAGGCCAACTGCTCGGTGTCGTCAGCAGGTGTGCTGCGCGGTGTGCATTTCGCGCAGCTGCCGCCGAGTCAGGCGAAGTACGTCACGTGCCTGCACGGGTCGGTGTACGACGTGGTCGTCGATATTCGGGTCGGCTCACCGACATTCGGGAATTGGGACGCAGCGGTGCTTGACGACCAGCACCGCCGCTCGGTCTACATCTCCGAGGGCCTGGGGCACGCTTTTCTTGCGTTGGACGACAATTCGACGGTGATGTACCTGTGCTCGGCGGCCTATACTCCGGACCGCGAGCACACCATCAACGCGCTCGACCCGGCGCTGGACATCGCGTGGCCCGCCGCAGTCGGCGAGCCGATCATGTCCGATCGCGACCGCGATGCACCCACCCTTGCGCAGGTGCAGGCCGCGGGTCTGCTGCCGACGTGGAACGACACCCGCGCATTCGTCGACAAGCTGCGCCGCCAGTGACTGACCTCGCCGCGGAGTTCGAAACGCAGCGACCTCGGCTGTTCGGGCTCGCGTACCGACTGCTGGGGTCGGCGAGCGAGGCGGAGGACGCGGTACAAGACGCCTACCTTCGCCTGCACAACACGGACCATGCGGCGATCCGATCACTGCCCGCGTGGCTGACGAAGGTCGTCACCAACCTGTGCCTCAACGAACTGACATCCGCCCGCGCGCGCCGCGAAAGCTACATCGGCCCGTGGCTTCCGGAGCCCGTCGCCACGCGCGACGGCACCCTGGGCCCGCTGGAAACCGTCGAGCAGCGCGAGTCGGTGTCGATCGCCTTGCTCACCTTGATGGAGCGGCTCAGCCCCGCCGAACGCGCCGCATTCGTGCTGCGCGAAGCATTCGCCTACAGCCACCGCGAGATCGCCGAGATCCTCGAAGTATCGGAAGCCAATTCCCGTCAACTGCACCGTCGGGCCCGGCAGCGACTCGGTGAACCGGTGCCGCGGTCCCGGCCCGAGCCCACGCACTGGCGCCGGCTCGTCGAGCGTTTCCTCACCGCATCGCGCAGCGGTGACGTGACCGGACTCGTCGCGATCCTGACCGACGGCGTGACGTCCACAGCCGACGGCGGCGGCAAGGTCGCAGCGGCCCGGCGCATTGTGAAAGGGCGCGACCGCGTGGCTCGTTACCTCGCAGGCGCATTCAGCCGCCCCTTGGCCGGAGTGCGTTTGGACGTCGACGCTGAGATCAACGGCCAGCCGGCGGTCCTCGGGTTCGTCGGCCCCAATC
>JBKOYU010000609.1:0-3712 GCA_046725575.1 Actinomycetota bacterium
TTACCGGGACGGCAGGCTCGGCCGCACGTCTCTACCGCGAGAGTGCGCCCGAGGCCTGGGGAACACGTCCGCAACCGTCGCCGGTGCCCACCGCGGTGGCGAACTTCCGTGGCGACCATGCGATCCGGGGACTTGCCGAACTCTCGCACACCATCACTCGCTGGTCCGAGTTCCCGCGCGGTGGCCACTTCGCCTCGCTTCAAGCGCCCGACCTGTTGGTCGACGACATCCGCGTGTTCTTCGCGACAATCACCTGATCGCTGTCAAGCCCGCGCTAGCTCGTCCGCTTTCGTGCGGGGTCGCCACAAGAAGATCCCAAGCGAAAGGATCAGCACGAACGGGATGTCGGTGAGGAACTTGCTCCAGTAGCGATCGAGGTCCGTAAAGACCTGCACCGCCATGAGCACACCGTGCGCGAGGTTCGCCCACATCGTGAAGTTGAGGAACGACGAATAGGCGGGTGGATTGCTCGCTGCCCGGAGCAGGAACACGCCCCAGACGACGTAGATGAGCAACAGCATGGGAGGGACGTGCGCATGGTCATTGCCGAAGCGGACATCGTTCCAGATCGTCCAGTTCAGCACGCCGCCATGTTCGGCGAGCAGTGGCGTCTGAACGATGAATCCCACAAAGAGCAGGCCGAAGATGATGAGCGTCAAGATGCCGTAGATGCGCAGGAAGATGCTGAGCGCCGCGCGCTTCATTGCCGAGTCCGTAGTCATTGGCCCTGCCCTTTCGAAGTAGATGGATTGATAGTTGAACTGTACGACTATTTAGTTGGAAATACCAACTAGATAGGTGGATTGATCAATCGCCCTGCTAGGCTGGTGTCGATGGTGGGAAAACGCAGGTATGACGAGGGCTGCGCGGTCGCGCACTCGCTCGACCTGATCGGCGAGCGATGGGCATTGTTGATCGTGCGCGAACTGCTGCTCGGCCCGAAGCGGTTCACCGACCTGCGTGCAGGCATACCAGGCGCCAGCGCCGACGTCCTGGCTCAACGACTGCGCGAGATGACGGACTCCGGCGTCGTTCGTCGACGGAAACTGCCGCCGCCTGCTGGCTCAGAGGTTTACGAACTCACCGAGTGGGGCGCCGATCTCGAGCCGGTGGTTACACACCTCGG
The DNA here is from genome assembly GCA_046725575.1 of Actinomycetota bacterium. Taxonomy (GTDB): domain Bacteria; phylum Actinomycetota; class Actinomycetes; order Mycobacteriales; family Mycobacteriaceae; genus Mycobacterium. Next base: position 1,127 of record JBKOYU010000609.1, read on the forward strand.
CCGGTGGGGCAGTCGTTCGGCATCGCTCAATCCCGCGGCCGACAGCAGCGTCGACTCGATCGTCCTATCACTGCGGGCACTGTTCAATCCCCAAGCCGCGCAGGGGTTCAGCGCGACGATTGGTTTGTCGCTCAACGAGAACCGATTCATTGTCGAGATCGCCGACGGTCAGCTGCATGTGTCGCGTGGTGAGGCCGAACGCCCAACCGCGACACTGGACACCGATCGATCGACGCTGGCCGCGCTGCTCTACGCCGGGCATTCCCTCGACGACGCGGTGCGCGCCGGCGACGCGGCGGTCAGTGGCAAAACTGCTGTCGTTGCGCGCTTTTTGCGGCTCTTCTCGCTGCCGGCGCCCGTCAGTCACTGATCGAGTTCGCGCGCGAACGGCCCGACCCGGGCGATGAACCGGTCGAAGAACGCGGCTGGATCGACGTCAACACCGATGAGCGCGTTGGCCTCCCGGCCCCAATGACCATTCCAGTCGGCGACCGTCATACCGCGGGTCAGTGTGCCCGTCAGCTCGACGTCGATCGCGGCGGGCCGGTACTGTACTAGATCGGGATCCAATGCGACGGCTGCGGCAAGCGGATCGTGCAGATGAGCGAGGTAGCCCTCGCCCTGGTCGAAGTGGAATTCGAAGTAGAACCGCATCGCGTCCTCGAGCACGCGGATCAGCGGGTTGGACGCCACCGATCGGGTGCCACGGTCGTCGAGCACACTCATCGGCACGGACGAGGACTCCGCGGCAGTCGCGAGCCGGCTCAAAATGGTCGGCGTCATCGCCACATTTTCGGTCAGGTTTAGCCCCAACACGATTGGGATGTGCTTGGGAGGTTTGAGTCCCCACGCCGCGCCCCAGACGGCAAACACCTCGGCCGCCGCCTCGGGGTCGACGCTGATGTTCCACTCCGCGACCGGTGTGGTGTTGCCGCGGTAGTCGAACGCGCCTCCCATGATCACCAGCCGTCGTAACAGCTTGGGCAGTGTCGGCTCGATCCGCAGGGCCAGCGCCAGGTTGGTCAGCGGCCCGGTGGCGATGGCCACCAACTCGCCGGGGTAAGCGTGTGCGGCGCGCACCCACGCTTCGGCGCCGTCATGGGCGGTGAGCTGTCGATCGGTCGGCGGCAGCTGGGCATAACCCAAGCCCTCGGGTCCGTGGGTGTCTTCGGCGGTGCGCAGCGGCGTACTGACCGGGTGCTCGGATCCCTTCGAGACCGGTATGCCCGCGATCTTGCACAGCTCGAGCAACGCCAAGTTGTTCCGGCAAACTTGTTGAACCGGAACGTTTCCCGCGGTCGACGCGATGCCGACCACGTCGGCATCCTCACTGGCGAACAGATACACCAGCGCCATCGCGTCGTCGACGCCCGTATCGACGTCGACAAACACGGGCAGCGGGGCGCCAGGCCCCTCAGCGCCCACGGTCATCCCGTCACGATACGGCCGTGACGTGTTCGCCGCATGCCTAGACTTTGATGCGCAACCAATTACTCGACCACCTCTACGAGGAGATGACAATGACTGGTCGCGTGGTGCATTTCGAGGTGCCGTTCAGTGACGGTGAGCGCGCCAGGAACTTCTACCGACAGGCCTTCGACTGGCAGCTCACCGAGATCCCTGAGATGAAGTACACGACCGTCTCGACCGGGCCGGTCGCCGACACAGGAATGCCGGCCGAACCTGGCTACATCGGCGGGGGCATGTTCGAACGCGAGCCGGCCTTTCCGCAGAGCCCGGTGATCACCATCGATGTGGCAAGCATCGACGATGCACTGGAGAAGATCCGGTCGCTCGGCGGGGAGGCCGTCGGCACGAAGACTCAAGTCGGTGACATGGGATTTGCGGCGTACTTCAAGGACACCGAGGGCAACGTCTTGGGTCTGTGGGAGTCGGCCGCGCCGTCCTGACGCTCCCACCTACCAGTGCCCGCCCGGCACTAGCCGCACTGCGCGCTTGATCGGGCGCGGAACGCGGAGTGACGGAACGGCGCGCGCCGGGCGCTTGGGGCGTCGCGACGGGGCACGGCTGGCCGGCGGCTCGGCCGACGTAACACCCCGGGCGGCCGGCGAGTCGGGATAGCCCAGGTAGAGCTGGTGCAGGATGCGGCGCGACAGCTTTGGGGTCATGTAGTTGCCGAAGTCGGCCAGCGTGCCGACCGGCGTGTCGATGCGCGCGGGCTTTTCCACCAGCCCCCGCACCACCATGGCCGCGGCATGTTCGGCGCTGATCGGCGGAATCGGGTTCAGCCGCCGCGACGGCACTATCATCGGCGTCTTCACCAGCGGCATATGGATATTGGTGAACGTGATGTGGTCCGACAGCGTCTCCGTCGACACCACATCGGCGAACGCATCCAGCGCGGCCTTCGTCGGCAGATACGAGCTGTACTTCGGGTTGCGCGCCTGCACGCCTGCACTGGACACGTTCACCACATGTCCGAACCGCCGTTCGCGCCAATGCGGCAGCAGCGCCAGCACCATCCGCACCGCGCCGAAGTAGTTGACTGCCATCACCCGCTCGTAGTCGTGCAACCGGTCGGTCGACGCGATGACCGAGCGCCGGATGGAGCGCCCCGCGTTGTTG
>JBKOYU010000075.1:0-21388 GCA_046725575.1 Actinomycetota bacterium
GTCCGACCGTGAACCGGACTGCACGCCTGCGCGATCTGGCGCACGGCGGCCAGACGGTGTTGTCGGGCGCCACCGAGGATCTGGTGGTCGACCGACTCCCGGCCGACGCGTGGTTGGCCGATCTGGGCACCCACCATCTACGTGATCTGTCCAGACCCGAACGGGTGGTGCAGCTGTGCCACCCTGATCTGCGCGTGGAGTTCCCGCCGTTGCGCATACCGGACACCGTTGTCGCCCAGCATCTTCCGGTGCAGTTCACGAGTTTCGTGGGCCGCCAAGCCGAAATGAGCGACGTGCGGCAGATCGTGGCCGACCACCGGCTGGTGACGCTCACCGGCGCGGGTGGTGTCGGTAAAACGCGCCTGGCGGTGCAGGTGGCGGCCGACATCGCCGGTGGATTCGGCGACGGGGTGTGGTATGTCGATCTGGCGCCGATCACCGATCCCGATAACGTGGCGGTCGCGGTGATCCGCGCGCTGGGCCTGCCCGACCAGCCGGGCCGCTCCACCATGGACACGCTGCTGCGGTTTGTCGGTGACCATCGGATGCTGCTGGTGCTGGACAACTGTGAGCATCTGCTGGACGCGTGCGCGGCGCTGGTTGTTGCCCTGCTGGGCAGCTGTCCTGCGGTGGGGCTTCTGGCGACGAGTCGTGAGCCGATCGGGGTGGCCGCTGAGGTGAGTTGGCGGGTGCCGTCGCTGTCGCTGGCCGACGAGGCGATCGAGTTGTTCACCGATCGCGCGCGACAGGTCCGGCCCGATTTCCGCGCAACCGACGACAACGCCGCCGTGGCGGAGATCTGCCGTCGTCTCGACGGCGTGCCGTTGGCGATCGAGCTGGCGGCTTCGCGGGTGCGGGTCTTGTCGCTGACCGAGATCCGGGATGGCCTGCATGACCGCTTCCGGCTGCTGACCGGCGGTGCACGCACCGCGGTGCGCCGCCAGCAGACGTTGCGGGCCTCGGTGGATTGGTCGCATGCGCTGCTGACCGAGCCCGAACGCGCCTTGTTTCGCCGGCTGGCGGTGTTTATGGGCGGGTTCGACCTCGACGCCGCGCAGGCGATCGCCGGCGGCGGCGACGTGGAACGCTACCAGGTCCTCGACCTGCTCACATTGCTGGTCGACAAGTCCCTGGTCGTGGCCGAAAGCACAAGTGGCCGAACGCGATACCGGCTGCTGGAGACGGTGCGCCAGTACGCGCTGGAAAAGCTCGGCGAGTCAGGCCAGGGCGACGCCGTGCGTGTCCGTCACCGCGACTACTACTCGTGCATGGCGGCCCTGCTGGACACCCCGGCAGGGACCAGCCATGAGCAGCGTCTCGAGCAGGCCGAAACCGAGATCGACAACCTGCGGGCCGCATTCGCGTGGAGCCGCGAGAATTCCGATATCGAGCGTGCCTCGCAGCTCGCGTCATCGCTACAGCCACTCTGGCTCGCACGGGGGCGGATCCAGGAAGGAATGGCCTGGTTCGACGCCGTGCTCACCGACGGGAAGGCACACCCGGCCGAAATGGGGCCGGCGGTGCGCGCGCGGGCGCTCGCCGACAGCGCCGTCCTCAACGTGTATACGGGCGCAACCGACCGCATGGAGAGAGCCTGCGGAGCCCTGGCGATCGCGCGAGAAGTCGACGACCCCGCCCTGTTGCTCCGGGCGCTGACCGCCTGCGGCGGCATCGCGGTCTATGACCCCGAGGTGGCCCGGCCCTACCTCGCCGAGGCGATCGACCTCGCCCGCTCGATCGGCGACAAGTGGAGGCTGAGCCAGATCCTGGGCTTACAGGCGTTTGGGGCGGTCATGGCGGGTGATCCGATCGCGGCGCGCGCGGCCGCCGAGGAAGGACGCGACCTCGCCGACGCCATCGGTGACCGATTCGACTCGCGTGCGTGCCGCTGGGCTCTCGGTATCGCACAGGGGATGACCGGTGATTTGGTTGGAGCCGTCGCGCAATTACGTGAGGTGATTGCCGAGGCTGACGCGGCCCACGACGTGCTCTGGAGGACCTGCGCCCTATTCATGCAGGCCGTCGGCCTGGCGTGGCACGGGGACCTGAGTGCGGCCCGGGAGGCGGCCAACTCGGCCATCGAGGCCGCCGCGGAGCTTGGCGGGTTCTACCCGGGCCTCGCCTACGCAGGGTTGACTGTCGCGACCCTCGCCGCGGGCGACGTTGTTGCGGCGGACGATGCGGCCGCGCGGTGCAGGCACCACCTCAGTGTCCAGCCCAAGATGGCGGCAATCTGGACTGCTTACGGCGCCCAGGCCGCGATCGCGCGCGGGGATCTGACCAGGGCCAGGCGATGGGCCGATGACGCGGTCGCGACGACCACCGGTTTCCACCTGTCGCTGGCGCTGACCACGCGGGCCTGCGTCGCGATTGTGCAGGGTGAGCCGGAGCAGGCTGAACGCGACGCACATGACGCGCTCGCGATCACCGCGAGCACCGGGGGATACGGCGGCGTTCCCGAAACCCTCGAGTGCCTCGCCGCACTTGACGTCGGCGCCGGCAATCAACGTGATGCGCGACTCTTCGGCGCCGCTGACGCCATCCGGCAACGCATCGGCCAGGTCCGGTTCAAAACCTACGACGTCGCCTACCAAGCTTGGGTGGCCGCGCTTCGTAATGCGATGGGCGAAAAGGACTTTGAATCCGCGTTGGCCGAGGGTGCAGGCTTGTCCACCGACGAAGCGATCGCCTACGCCCAGCGCCGTCGCGGCGAACGCAAACACCCGACGAGCGGCTGGGCCTCGCTCACCCCCACTGAGCGCGACGTCGTACGACTGGTCAGCGAAGGTCTCGCCAACAACGAGATCGCCACGCGGCTTTTCGTCTCACCGCGCACCGTGCAAACCCACCTCACCCACGTCTACACAAAACTCGGGCTCTCCTCCCGCGTACAACTCGTCCAAGAAGCAGCCCGGCACGGCTGACCCCGCCAGCTCTGTTCAAAGACGTAGTGGTCGTGCAAGCCTTGGTTGCGGTCGACCTCGGTCGCGTGCCGCGTGGGAGGAGTACGGCATCTTCCCAATGAGTGGTGTCTGCCAGTCTCCCTGGTGCGCTGTGGCTGCGGACGAGGCGAAGTGGGCCGAGGCGACGCCATGACGGCGGCCCTCATGCGGTCGGCCGCCAGAATCCTTGAAATCCCTGGCCCAGGTTCGTAGTGCGGATGGGCGAAAGCTGCACCGGGTCCCCGGCTTCGATCATCGTCCCGTTGCCGACGATCATCGCGACGTGTCCGTCCCACACCGCCAGATCGCCCGGCCGCAACGAACCGGCGTCCACGGCCGCGCCGACGTCCTGCTCCTGCGCCAGCCGCGGAATGTTCAGTCCCGCTTCGTGATACGCCCACTGCGTCAGCCCGCTGCAATCCAAGCCGACGCCCGGCGTGGTGCCGCCCCACTGGTACGGCACGCCGAGTTGGGTCAGCGCGTGCCGAACAGCGCTGGCGGCCATCGCGTTCGGCGCCATCGCGGTGCTGCCGTCAGGTAGCCGGACGGCGAAACCGTCGCCGAACGCCGCGGCATCGGGCAGCGGCGCCTCCGGCCGCGAGAACTTCGCGAGATCGCCGAGGCCGCCGGAGCTCGGCATCCCGCCCATATCGGACAGCGGGCTCATCGGCGCCCCGCCGCCGAAGCCGGAGCCCATCGACGGCAGTGACGGACTCCCCAGGCTGGCTGGCGTCGTCGCGGCAGGTGCGGCCGGCGCTGTCGGAGCATTCAAAGTGGCAGCGTGCCCGTCCAACTCGGCGCGAAGCTCCTCGACCACCGCGACCGCCTCCTCGAGCGACCGCTGGGCCTCCGCCAGTAGCTCTTTCTCGACGACGGGAGACTCCAGGTACGGCTCGAGCGCGGCGGCCCGGGCTTCGAAGCGCTCGACGATGGCTCGCAGTCGTTCCTTGGCGCGCGATACCGCCGCACCGGCGGTCTGAGCCGTCGCGCCCAGCTGGTCGACCCTCTTCGCCAGCGCGTCAGCGGCCGCGACCGTCGTCGCCGCGAACTCGGAGGCGGCAATCGCCCCAGCGCCGGACCAGCTCGCCTCGGCCTGACTCCACGCCCGACGCGCCGCCGCCGACACGTCGGCCAACGCGTCCCGCACCCCGCCCAACCCGACGACCGGATCACCAGCCGAACTACTCGACCACCCCGGACCCACGAGCGACTGCACCTCGCGGATCGGCGCCGCCAGCGCGGCGACCACGGCACTCGGCACCGTTAGAGCCTCGACACCGCGGCGCCGAGCCGGTGGTCGGCGTTCTCATAGGCGGCCGCCGACGCATGGGCGGTGAGGTGTCCCGCCGTCAGACGCTCACCGAGCGCGGCCACCGCGCGGGACGCGTCCGCTGTCGCGTCGGCCAGCGCCGCCAGGAAGCGGGTGCCGACAGGACCCAGCAGCGAGTCCGCAGCGGCGCCCGGCAGCGACGACAAGGTCGCCGCGACAGCGGCCAGATCGGCCGCCTGCGCCGAGTTGGCGGCGCCGAAGGTCCGGATGGCGTCGGTGTCGGCGAACATGCGGTTAGGACGCCCGCGGCGACCGTTCGGTTCCACTAAAGTGTCGGCGCATGGATGTGCGCGTCGTCGACCACCCGCTGGCCGGCGCGCGGCTGACCACCCTGCGCGACGAGCGCACCGACAACGCGGCGTTCCGTGCGGCGCTGCGCGACCTGACGCTGATGTTGGTGTACGAGGCGACGCGCGACGCCGCCTGCGAAACCGTGCGGGTGCGAACACCGCTCGCCGAGACCACCGGATGCCGGTTGGCCAATCCACCGCTTCTGGTGCCGGTGCTGCGCGCCGGGCTGGGCATGGTCGATCAGGCCCACGCGCTGATCCCGGAGGCCCGCGTCGGGTTCGTCGGGGTCGCGCGTAACGAGGAAACCCACCAGCCCACACCATATTTGGAGTCGCTGCCCGACGACCTGAGCACGCAGCCGGTGATGGTGTTGGATCCGATGCTGGCGACCGGCGGCTCGATGGCGCACACCATCGGGCTGCTGCATTCCCGCAATGCAGTCGACATCACCGCGGTGTGCGTCGTCTGCGCACCCGAAGGCATTGCGGCACTGGAGAAGGTCGCCCCGAACGTACGGCTGTTCACCGCGACCATCGACGAGCGGCTCAACGACATCGCCTACATCGTGCCGGGTCTCGGTGACGCCGGGGATCGGCAGTTCGGGCCGCGCTAGAATCGCTGCGCGACGGAGACCAGTTCGTCCTGGACCGCGTGCGCCTTGGCTCGAGTGGCCTCGATGTTGCCGATGTTCGCCCAGTGAACCTCGATGTAGGACTTGAGCTTTGGCTCGGTGCCCGATGGCCGCACCACTATCCGGACCCAATTGTTGCCGTCGCCGCCGACAAAGACGAGCCCATCGGTGCGCAGATGTCCCGGCGCATGCAGCAGATCGGTCACCGTCACCTCGAAGCCGGCCAGCCGATCGGGCGGCGTCGCGCGCAGCCGGGCCATCACCGCTTCGGCCTCGTCGGCATCGGCAACGATTCGCGACACCGCGGTGGTGGTGTGTACACCGTGACGAAGCGCGAGGTCGTCGAGCGCGCCCTGCACCGTGCGGCCCTGATCCCGTAGCGCGGCAACCAGATCGCAGGCCAGCACCGCCGCGCTGATGCCGTCCTTGTCGCGGACGGCGGCCGGGTCGACGCAGTGGCCGATCGCCTCTTCGTATGCATAAACGAGCGTGTGGCCGGGCAGATCGATGTCGGCTCGCGACAACCACTTGAACCCGGTCAGTGTCTCGACATGATGGGCACCGTGGGCCGCGGCGATGGCGGCCAGCATGCGCGACGACACCACAGTGCTGGCCACCACTGTGGAGTCGGAGACAGGACCGGCCTCGATCTGCGAAAGGATGTAATCACCTAGCAGCCAACCGGTTTCGTCGCCGGAGAGCATGCGCCAGCCGTCCGGCGTCGGCACCCCCACCGCGCAGCGGTCGGCGTCGGGGTCGAGCGCGATCGCAATCTCAGCGTCGACGTCGGCGGCCAGCTTCAGCAGCGCGTCGACCGCGCCGGGTTCCTCCGGATTGGGCAACCGCACGGTGGGAAAGTCCGGATCGGGGGCGAACTGGCTCTCGACGACGTGGACGTCGGAGAACCCCGCAGCCACCAGAGCGTCCATCGCGAACTCCCCACCCACGCCGTGCATTGGCGTCAGCGCCACCCGCACCGACCCGTGCGTGTGCCGAACCTGGGCCGCACGCTCGACATAGTGCTGAACTACATCGACACCAGAAGGCTTGACCGGGTGCCGCGGGATCTCATCGGCGTACGGAGCCTCTGCGACAGCGCGCTCGATCTCTTGGTCGACGGGTGGCACGATCGGGAACCCGCCGTCGAAGTAGACCTTGTAGCCGTTGTCGGACGGCGGGTTGTGCGACGCAGTGATCTGGATGCCCGCGGCCGCCCCCTGATGTCGTACGGCGAACGCCACCACCGGGGTAGGCACCGCGGCAAACATCAGCGTCACCGCAAAGCCCTGGGCGGCAAGGACTTCCGCTGCGGCGAGGGCGAAGTCCTCGGAGCCGTGACGGGTGTCCCGGCCGACGACCACTTCCGCACCGGCCAGGCCACGGTCCTTGAGCACCTTGGCGACCGCCCACGTGGTGCGCAGGACGACGGCCAGATTCATTCCGTTCGGTCCACCACGCAGGGGCCCACGCAGACCCGCCGTCCCGAACGTCAGCGGTTGGGCGAACCGCTCGTCGAGCTCCCCCTCGCTGAGCGACGTCAGTTCGGCGGCGGTCTGCGGATCGGGGTCGTGAGAGATCCACTCCTGCGCGGCCGCCCCGGTCCGCGACGAAGTCATGAGGCCAGTGTGCCCGCTTTCGTGTCGGAGTAAGCCAGCTTGCGGAGCACCGGGGCGACGAGCATCAGCAGGTCGAACTCCAACGGTGTGAGGTTGTCGCGCATGGTCGCGTGTAACCACGCATCACGTTCGGCACGGTCGGCCTCCAGCAGCGCGATGCCCGCGCCGGTGAGTTCGATGAGCTGCCGGCGCCGATCGGACTCGTCCGGGCGCCGCGCGATGAGGTCGCGGCTAACCAACTCGTTGATGCTGTCGGTGAGCGACTGCACCCGCACATGCAACCGGTTCGCGAGTTCGGCCGGGGTGATGACGCCGGTTCGGCTGATCTCGCCGAGCAGCTCGAGCTGGCTCAGGGTCAGGCCGTGGTCGGGGCGGTGCCTGCGCATCTGCCGGGTCACTGCCATCATCGATTCCCGCAGTTCGGTGGCCGGGGAGTCAACGCGGTTCATAACCAAGGTATACCTTGGCAAATGCGACCTGTCACGTGCATCCCCCGTGTTGCGGTCGCGCGGTTTGCAAGGGCATACTTGGGATCAAGATGGCGTGGATGCGACGGACGCTCAGGTGGGCCTTACTGATAGCAGTGACGGTCGTCGTCACCCTCCCGCTCGAACGCGTCGGAGTGCCGTCGGCCGCGCTGTTCGCCGCACTGGTCGTCGGCGTGGTGTTGGCGCTCACCTCACTGGCTCCCAGTCGAGTACCCCGTCAGGCCGGCATTGCCGCGCAGGGAGTGCTTGGCGTCTACATCGGCACCATGGTCCACCAAGACGCCGTCGGCGCGCTCGGCGCCGACTGGCCGATCGTCATCGCGATCGCCGTGGCCACCCTGTTGCTCAGCATCGTCGCCGGCGTGCTGCTCGGGCTGCACAGCGATGTCACGCCATTGACGGGGTCATTGGCGCTGATCGCCGGTGGCGCTTCCGGGCTGGTCGCGATCGCCCGCGAACTCGGCGGCGACGACCGCGTCGTCTCCGTCGTGCAATACCTGCGGGTCGGCCTCGTGACTGCGTCGATGCCCGTGGTGGTGACGCTGGTCTATCACGCGGACAAGTCGCGCGGCGCCGCGCCCCTCACTGAAACTGCTTCAGCCCCTTGGTATCTGAGCGTCGGAATGCTGATCGCTCTTGTCCTGGTTGGCGCGGGCGTCGGGAAGTTGATCCGGCTGCCCGGCGCGGGTCTGCTCGGGCCGATGGCATTGACGGTCGTGCTGGAACTCACCGGGTTGTCGTTCGGCCTGGCCGTGCCCATGGTGCTCGTTCAGGTCGGCTACATGGTGATCGGGTGGCAGGCGGGCCTGGCGTTCACCACCGAATCGCTGCGCGCCATCGGGCGCATGCTGCCTGCCGCGATCGGCTTGATCGTCGCGCTCGGCGTCGCAACGGCCGGCCTCGGTGTGGTGCTGGCTCACTTCACCGGGCTGACCCCCCTGGAGGGCTACCTCGCGACCAGCCCCGGCGGTGTGTACGCCGTGCTCGCGACCGCCGTCGAAACCGGGTCCAACGTGACGTTCATCATCGCGGCGCAGGTGGTACGCATCCTGCTGATGCTGTTCGCCGCGCCGCTGATGGCGCGCGGTGTGGTGTGGCTCAGCGAACGGGCCGGCCGTCAAACACGCGAGATCACCGCGCCGAGCAAAGAGCCCATCCGCGTCGCGGATTGACGGCCCGCCTCAAGCACTTCCTCGTGACTCAGCGGGTGGCCCGTGATGCCGGCCGCCAGATTCGTCACCAGCGACACCGCCAGCACCTGCGCGCCGGCGGCCCGGGCCGCGATGGTTTCGTGCACGGTCGACATGCCAACCAGATCCGCACCCAAAGTGCGCAGCATCCGAATCTCGGCAGGCGTCTCGTAGTGCGGCCCGGGCAGCCCGGCGTAGACGCCCTCGGCCAGCGACGGGTCGATTTCGTGGGCGAGGGTCCGCAGCCGCGGCGAGTAGGCGTCGGTCAGGTCGACGAACTGCGCGCCGACCAGTGGCGAGCGTGCTGTGAGGTTGAGGTGGTCGCTGATCAGCACGGGCTGGCCGACGGTGTAGTCGTCGCGCAGGCCGCCCGCGGCGTTGGTCAGCACGACGGTGCGCGCACCCGCCGCGCAGGCCGCGCGTACCGGGTGCACGACGTGGCGCAGTTCGTGTCCCTCGTAGGCGTGGATCCGGCCGACGAACACCAGCACCCGGTGGTCACCCAGGTGCAGGGACAACACCTGACCGCCGTGCCCGTCGGCCGTCGGCGGAGTGAACCCCGGCAGCTCGGCCATCGGCACCACAGCCACCGCATCGCCCAGTTTCGCCACGGCCGGCGCCCAGCCCGAACCGAGCACCACCGCGACGTCGTGTTCGTCGACGCCGGTGCGGGCGCAGAGGGCGTCCGCCGCCTCTTGGGCCGCCGTGGCTGGGCTCGTCACAGTGGGCGAGCTTATCTGTCACCATGCGCTTTGCAGCGCAATGAGATACTGCGAAGATGCCCACCGCCACCGCGTCGATAAGCGTCGAAGACGCCGTCAACCGACGCCGTGGTGATTTGGTGGAGCTGTCGCACGCCATTCACGCCGAGCCGGAACTCGCGTTCGCCGAACACCGCAGCTGCGCCAAGACGCAAGCATTGGTCGCCGAGTACGGGTTCGAGATCACCGCGGCCCCCGGCGCGCTGGACACCGCGTTCCGCGCCGACTACGGCAGTGGCCCGCTGGTCGTCGGCATCTGCGCCGAGTACGACGCGTTGCCCGACATCGGACATGCCTGCGGCCACAACATCATCGCCGCGTCCGCGGTGGGCACCGCGCTGGCGTTGGCGGAGGTGGCCGACGAGCTGGGCTTGACGGTGGCGCTGATCGGCACACCCGCGGAGGAAGCCGGCGGCGGAAAAGCGTTGCTGCTCAAGGCCGGAACGTTCGACGACATCGCGGCCACAGTGATGCTGCATCCCGGTCCTTTCGACATTGCAGCCGCCCGCTCACTGGCGCTGTCGGAGGTGACGGTTCGCTACGCCGGCCGCGAATCGCACGCCGCCGTCGCGCCGTATCTCGGCGTCAACGCCGCCGACGCGGTCACCGTCGCGCAGGTCGCGATCGGCCTGCTGCGGCAGCATCTGGCGCCTGGGCAGATGGTGCACGGCATCGTCACCGACGGCGGGCAGGCCACCAACGTCATTCCCGCCCGGGCCGAGGTGCGCTACACGATGCGCGCCGTGAACTCCGAGTCGCTGCACGAGCTCGAGGACAAGATGGCCGGCTGCTTTGCCGCGGGATCGGTGGGCACCGGCTGCACCCATACGGTGACCGAGACCGCGCCCGCGTATGCCGAGCTCGCGCCCGACCCGTGGCTGGCCTCCGTCTTCCGGGGCGAGATGGTGCGGCTCGGCCGCAGCCCGGTGCCCGAGGGCGTCGAGGGCACGCTGCCGCTGGGCAGCACCGACATGGGCAACGTCACACAATTCATGCCCGGGATCCACCCGATCGTCGGCATCGAGGCCAATGGCGCGTCCATCCACCAGCCGGCGTTCACCGCCGCGGCGGCCGGGCCCAGCGCCGACAAGGCTGTGGTCGAAGGCGCGATCATGCTGGCCCGCACGGTCGTCAGGCTCGCCGAAACGCCCACCGAGCGGGACCGGGTGCTGGAACTGCAGGCGAGGCGGGCGTCATGAGCCTGCAAGAAGCCACCGAGCTGTGGCTGGACGCCCACTACGACGACCTGATCGCGTGGCGCAGGCACATCCACGCGCATCCCGAGCTGGGGCGACAGGAGTTCGCAACCACGCAGTTCGTGGCCGCCCATTTGGCCGACGCTGGCCTCAATCCCAAGGTGCTGCCCGGTGGGACGGGACTGACCTGCAACTTCGGGCCCGAGCATGGGCCGCGGATCGCGCTGCGGGCCGACATGGACGCGCTGCCGATGGCCGAGCGCACCGGTGCGTCCTACGCGTCGGTGGTGCCCAACGTCGCGCACGCCTGCGGTCACGACGCACACACCGCAGTCCTGCTGGGTGCGGCGCTGGCGCTGGCCTCAGTGCCGGAGCTGCCGGTCGGCGTGCGGCTGATCTTCCAGGCCGCCGAGGAGCTGATGCCCGGCGGCGCGATCGACGCGATCGCGGCGGGCGCGCTGACCGGGGTGTCGCGCATCTTCGCGCTGCACTGCGACCCGCGACTGGCGGTCGGCAAGGTCGCGGTGCGGCCCGGGCCGATCACCTCTGCCGCCGATCAGGTCGAGGTCACGCTGCAGTCGCACGGCGGGCACACGTCGCGGCCCCACCTGACCGGCGATCTGGTGTACGGGCTCGGCACGCTGATCACGGGGCTGCCCGGTGTGCTGTCGCGCCGCATCGACCCGCGCAACAGCACGGTGATGGTGTGGGGTGCGGTGAATGCGGGCGTTGCCGCCAACGCCATCCCGCAGACCGGCGCGCTGGCCGGCACCATCCGCACCGCCAGCCGCGACACCTGGGATTCGCTGGAATCGCTTGTGCGCGAAACGATTACGTCGCTGTTGGCGCCGCTGGGCATCGAGCACAGCCTGCAGTACCGCCGCGGTGTGCCGCCGGTGGTCAATGAAGAGATCTCGACGCGCATCCTCACGCATGCGATCGAGGCGATCGGCTCCGACGTGCTGTGTGACACCCGTCAGTCCGGCGGCGGCGAGGACTTCTCGTGGTATCTCGAGGAGGTCCCAGGCGCGATGGCACGACTGGGCGTGTGGTCGGGCCGCGGCCCGCAGCTCGACTTGCATCAGCCGACGTTCGACCTGGACGAGCGATCGCTGGCGGTGGGTGTTCGGGCCCTGGTCAACATCATCGACCAAGCCGCCCAGTTCTGACGTTGACTCTGCGCTGAGGGCGTTGGCTTCTCGCACTTTAGCGCCCTGTGTGCAGAGTCAACGCAACATCACGTGCCGGGGCCGATGTTGCGCGCCGGGCGGGTACGCAGGTCGTGGACGTATTCCGCTGGGGCACCGGCGATTTCGGCGGCGTCGGCCATCACGCCGAGGTAGCGCGCCGACGGCAGACCGCCTTCCCATGCGTCCACCACATACAGCCACGCGAGCACCGGATCGGTGGTGGTGTCCGACGAGAGGCGATCCACCCGACATCGGATCTTCTTGTGGATGCCCAGCTCTGAGCCTTCCCAGCGGTCGAGGTTCTTCTCGTCTTCCCTCGTCATGTCGTAGAGCACGACGAAGACCTTCGAATCCGGATCCTGGACGACGGTGGCCAGCGCGCCGTCCCAACCGATGTCCTCACCGCCGAACGTCAGCCGCCAGCCGTGCAGCCACCCCGTTCCCGCCATCGGTGAATGGGGGGCGCGCTCCAGCATCTGCTCCGGATGCATGTTCGATCCGTACGCGGCGTATAGCGGCACGGGGAAAGCCTAAAGGTTAGCCTCCTGCGTGGGCGATCAACGGTCCGCTTGGCTAGGTTAAGGCCGTGGCTACCCGCATCGTGATCATCGGCGGTGGGCCCGCCGGCTATGAGGCGGCACTGGTCGCCGCGGCTCGCGGCCCCGACGTCGCCGACGTCACCGTCGTCGACTGCGACGGCATCGGCGGCGCCTGCGTGCTGTGGGACTGCGTGCCCTCCAAGACGTTCATCGCGTCCACCGGCGTGCGCACCGAACTGCGTCGCGCCCCCAACCTCGGGTATGCCCTGGAGTTCGAGGACGCCAAGATCGAGCTGCCGAAGATAAACAACCGCGTCAAGGAACTGGCGGCCGCGCAATCGGCCGACATCGCGGCTCGGCTGCAGAGCGAGGGCGTGACGCTGATCCCCGGCCGCGGCGAACTGGTCGACGACGTGCCGGGCATGGCCGCGCACACCGTCAAGGTCACCGCACACGACGGCACCGTCAGCAAGCTGCGGGCCGACGTGGTGCTGATCGCCACCGGCGCCAGCCCGCGCGTGCTGCCCAACGCCGAACCCGACGGCGAACGAATCCTGAACTGGCGCCAGCTCTATGACCTGGAGAAGCTGCCCGAGCACCTCGTCGTCGTCGGCTCCGGCGTCACCGGTGCCGAATTCGTCAACGCCTACACCGAACTAGGCGTGAAGGTCACCGTGGTGGCCAGCCGCGACCAGATCCTGCCGCACGAGGACTCCGACGCCGCTGCGGTGCTGGAGGACGCACTGGCCGAACGCGGTGTGACGCTGGTCAAAAACGCCCGGGCAGGGTCGGTCACCCGCACCGACGACGGCGTGCTCATCACAATGACCGACGGCCGCACGGTCGAAGGCAGCCACGCGCTGATGACCGTCGGCTCGGTGCCCAACACCAGCGGGCTTGGCCTGGAGCGCGTCGGCATCGAGCTCGGGCCGGGCGATTATCTGAAGGTCGACCGGGTGTCGCGCACGACGGTGCCCGGCATCTATGCGGCCGGCGACTGCACCGGCTTGATGCTGCTCGCCTCCGTGGCCGCCATGCAGGGCCGCATCGCGATCTATCACGCGCTGGGCGAGGCGCTGAGCCCGATCCGGCTGCGCACTGTCTCCGCAGCGGTGTTCACCAGGCCCGAGATCGCCGCGGTGGGGGTGCCACAGGCCAGGATCGACGACGGTTCAGTGCCGGCGCGGACGATCACACTGCCGCTGAATACCAACGCTCGCGCCAAGATGTCCAGCCTGCGCCTCGGCTTCGTGAAGATCTTCTGCCGCCCGGCCACCGGCGTGGTGATCGGCGGCGTGGTGGTGGCACCGATCGCCTCCGAGCTGATCCTGCCGATCGCGCTGGCGGTGCAGAACAACAACACAGTCGGGGACCTCGCGCAGACCTTCTCGGTCTACCCGGCGCTGTCGGGGTCGATCACCGAGGCGGCGCGGCGGCTGATGGCGCACGACGATTTGGACTGACTTTCTGCGCACGCGAGGAGCAGGACAAAACCAGTAACCTGGGAATGGCCAAACGTACCGGCGAGTAACAAGGAGTCCATTCGACGTGATTGACCCGAACCCCGCACCGGGCAAGGGGCAGACCTTCCTGGGCCCCAAGCAGCGGCAACAGGCCTGGGAGCGGCTCGGCAGTGAGCAGTTCGACGTTGTCGTCATCGGCGGCGGCGTGGTCGGGGCCGGAGCTGCCCTGGACGCCGCCACCCGGGGGTTGAAGGTGGCGCTCGTCGAGGCCCGCGATTTCGCCTCCGGAACCTCGAGCCGCAGCTCGAAGATGTTCCACGGCGGGCTGCGCTACCTCGAGCAGCTGGAGTTCGGGTTGGTCCGCGAGGCGCTGCACGAGCGCGAGCTGTCGCTGACCACGCTGGCACCCCATCTGGTCAAGCCGCTGCCGTTCCTGTTCCCGCTGACCAATCGGTGGTGGGAGCGACCGTATGTGGCCGCAGGTATCTTCCTCTACGACCAGCTCGGTGGCGCGAAATCGGTTCCGGCGCAAAAGCATTTGACACGGGCGGGCGCGTTGCGGCTGTCGCCGGGTCTAAAGCGGAGCTCGCTGATCGGCGGCATCCGGTACTACGACACGGTCGTCGACGACGCCCGCCACACGATGACCGTGGCGCGCACGGCGGCTCAGTACGGCGCGGTGGTGCGCTCGTCGAGCCAGGTGATTTCGCTGCTGCGCGAAGGCGATCGGGTGACCGGGGTGACCATCCGCGATTCGGAGGACGGCGCGATCACCGAGGTGCGCGGTCACGTGGTCGTCAACGCCACCGGTGTGTGGACCGATGAGATCCAGGCGCTGTCCAAGCAGCGCGGACGATTCCGTGTGCGGGCCTCCAAGGGTGTGCACATCGTCGTCCCCCGCGACCGGATCGTCAGCGAGGTCGCCATCATTCTGCGCACCGAAAAGTCGGTGCTGTTCGTCATCCCGTGGGGCACCCACTGGATCATCGGCACCACCGACACCGACTGGAACCTCGACCTGGCGCACCCGGCGGCCACAAAGGCCGACATCGACTACATCCTCGGCCACGTGAACACCGTCTTGGCCACTCCGCTCACCCATGACGACATCGATGGGGTGTATGCGGGGCTGCGCCCCCTGCTGGCGGGGGAGAGCGAGGAAACGTCCAAGCTGTCCCGCGAGCACGCGGTCGCGGTGCCCGCGCCGGGTCTGGTGGCCATCGCCGGCGGCAAGTACACCACCTACCGGGTGATGGCCGCCGACGCGATCGACGCGGCGGCCGAGTTCATTCCCGCCAGGGTGGCGACCTCGATCACCGAGAAGGTGCCGCTTATGGGCGCCGACGGCTACTTCGCTCTGATCAACCAAACCGAAAGCGTCGGCGCGCATTACGGCCTGCATCCGTATCGGGTGCGCCACCTGCTGGACCGGTACGGCTCCCTGATCGGCGAAGTGCTGGCGGTGGCCGAGGGCCGGCCGGAGCTGCTGACACCGATCACCGAGGCGCCGGTGTATCTGAAGATGGAGGCGTGGTACGCCGCTGCGGCCGAGGGTGCGTTGCACCTAGAGGACATCCTGGCGCGGCGGATGAGGATCTCCATCGAGTATCCGCACCGCGGCATGGACTGCGCACGCGAGGTCGCCGAAGTGGTTGCGCCCGTTCTGGGTTGGAGCGCCGAAGACGTTGACCGCGAAGTGGCGACCTACATCGCGCGCGTGGAAGCAGAGGTCATGTCGCAGGCCCAGCCCGACGACGAGTCCGCAGATGCGCTGCGGGCGGCCGCGCCGGAG
Organism: Actinomycetota bacterium; assembly: GCA_046725575.1. Classification (GTDB taxonomy): domain Bacteria; phylum Actinomycetota; class Actinomycetes; order Mycobacteriales; family Mycobacteriaceae; genus Mycobacterium. The sequence continues at coordinate 15,430 of JBKOYU010000075.1, forward strand.
GCCCGGGCCGAGATCCTCGAGCCGGTGCCACTCAATTGAGACCGGCGCCGCTCCCGGTGCGCGACGGCCTCGGCCCGGCGCGGGTGCGTTTGCGCGGCGGACTGGTGGTCGACGAGTTCCGCACCCGGTGGGGCACCGAGGCCGCCGCGAAAGTGCTTGCGGGAGAAGTGGTATTGCCCAACGGCACGGTGGTGAGCGAAACCACCGTGCTGCCGCTCGGCGCGCACGTGTACTTCTATCGGGAACTGCGCGATGAGGTGCCGGTGCCGTTCGACATTCCGGTGCTGTACCGCGATGACGACATCGTCGTGGTCGACAAGCCGCATTTCGTGGCGACGATGCCGCGTGGAAGGCACGTCGCGCAGACGGCGGTTGTGCGGCTGCGCCGCGAACTGAACTTGCCGGAGCTGAGTCCGGCGCATCGGTTGGATCGGCTAACTGCGGGCGTGCTGTTGTTCACCACGCGCCGCGAAATCCGGGGTGCATATCAGACGTTGTTCGCGCGCGGCGAGGTGCGAAAGACCTACTTGGCGCGGGCGGCCGTCGACCCGGAGCTTGAGTTCCCAAGAGTAGCCCGCAGCCGAATCATCAAGCGGCGTGGACACTTACAGGCCGTCGAGGAACCGGGTGAGCCGAACGCGGAGACGTTGATCGAGCACCTAGGGGAGGGCCTGTATCGCCTGACGCCGCGCACCGGCCGCACGCACCAGCTTCGCGTGCACATGGCAACACTGGGTCTCCCGATCGTCAACGATCCGTTGTATCCCACCGTGATTGACGTGCAGCCGGGCGCTTTCTCGGGGCCATTGCAATTGCTGGCCCAGCGCCTCGAGTTCGAGAATCCGGAAACCGGTGAGCCACGAGCGTTCACCAGCAGACGGACGTTGGAGGAGTGAGCGATGGCGAACAGCCGGGGATACAAGATGTTTCTGCTGCTCGACGGCATCCCCGGTGACTCGGCGGAGAAGGGCCGTGAGGGCTGGATCGAAATAACCGGCGTCGACTGGGGGGTGGAGCAGGCAGTTGCGATCAGCGGCACCGGCAGCGGAATGACCGGAGCCGGCTCGAAGGAACGACCGCTGCGGTTCACCGCTGGCTCTGGTGCGGCATCCCCGTCGCTGTTCGAGGCGTCCGTATCTGGGAAGCACATCAAGGTGGCGACGTTCGAAGTTCAGCGGGGGAAGTCGGTGGTGGTGCGGTGGGTGTTCGAGGACATGCTCGTGACCGCGTTCGGTAGCGGAGCCAGCGACGCTGCAGCGGGCCTGCTCGATACGTTCACGCTTCTTGCCCGACGGCTCAGATACACCACAGCTGACACCCGTGGTTGGGACTTCCTGGGCAAGAAGCCTTGGTAGCGGCCATTGAGTAGGGCGACCTAGCCCTGATCAGCGACGGTCGGTCGGGTCGGTTGCCTGTGCCCCCGCGGCGATCACCGCGCGATTTCGTTCGGCCACCGTCGGAAGCGCTATCTTGACCACCCGCCGGTCATAGCTCAGGTATCCGTTGACCTCGTTTTCGACATCGGTCGTCTGGGTGTAGATCGCGCCTGACAGCCCGCCTTCCCGCACCGCCTTCTCCAGATCCAGGCTGACCTGCACGTACCGCTCGGTTAGCCGCGCCTGGCTGTCGGTCATCTCGTAGGCCTGTGGCCGTCCCGGCCACCGGTTCGTTTCGAGCACCAGCCCGAGACCGCCGTACTCACCGTCGACTATCACCCGGTGCTCGAGTGGCACTGGCCGGTTGTCGTGCATCAGCCGTTCGTCCTGCGGCGTCGCCGGGTCGTCGTGCAGCACCGGACGGCCGGGACCGACATACGTGTGGTCGTCGTACACGTCGCCGGCCCTGGTGTCACCGCGCGACTTGCAGCAGTTCACCCCACTATTCGCGTTCACCATCCGCGTCGGGTCTGCGGCTTTCACGGCGTTCGCGATCCTGGCGGTGTCGTACTCGCCCCAGCCCTCGTTGAAGGGCACCCAGCCGACGATCGAGGTCACACTGCGGAGTTGATCGACCATCGCCGACAGCTCCTTCTCGAAGTTCGCCTTCGCCGCGGGAACCGGATCCGGGGCCGGGCCGACCGGAATATCGAGCGATACGTCGAGCGACGGCATGTCCTGCCAGACCATCAGCCCCAGCTTGTCTGCCCAGTAATACCAACGCGCGGGTTCCACCTTGGCGTGCTTGCGGACGAAGTTCATCCCCAACGCCTTGATCTGTTCGAGGTCGAACTTCAACGCCTCGTCGGTGGGCGCGGTGTAGAGCCCGTCCGGCCAGTACCCCTGATCCAGTGGGCCGTGCAGGAAGGTGATCTTGCCGTTCAACGCGATCCGTGGCCTGCCTTTCGCGTCGCTGACAGTGCCGATGGTGCGCAATCCGGCATAGCTGGAAACCTCGTCGACCGCCTTCCCGGACGCGCCTACGAGCCGGACCTTGATGTCGTATAGGAACGGGTCATCTGGCGTCCACAGGCGCGGGTTCAGCACCGGGATACGCAGCGTCGCACCCGGTAGGCCTGAGCGCACCATCGCTTCCGCTCCACCTGGCTTGGAAACGACCACCTGGACGTGCTGGTATCTCGTCCCGGAAACCCTTGGCGTGATTGTGAAACCGGTCAGGTCCGGGGTGATGTCGAGCTTGTCGATGTGCGTGGCGCGCACCGGTTCGAGCCACACCGTCTGCCAGATGCCCGACGATCCGGTATAGAACAGCCCTTCCGGCCCGTTGCGCTGCTTGCCCACCGCGAAAGGGTTGGTCTCGTTGCGGTCCTCCACCCGCACGGTCAACTGCTGCAATCCCGGCTGCAGCGCACGAGTGATGTCGGCGCTGAACTCCGTATATCCACCTTCGTGATAAGCCACCTGCTGGTTGTTCACCCAAACTGTGGCGATCTGGTCGACCGCGCCGAAGTGCAACAGCACGCGCCGCCCACCCCAATTACTCGGCAGCTTGAAGACCTTGCGATACCACATTTCGTCGTCGTGGCGCTGGATACCGGACAGCGCCGACTCGGGTGGGTACGGGACCAAGATCCGCTCGCGGTACTCGGTCGCCGAGGGGGGCGCCGTCAAAACGGCCTGTCCGGACCGGCCCGTGTAATCCCAGACGCCGTTGAGGTTCAGCCAGCCCGTCCGCGCCATCTGCGGGCGCGGGTACTCGGGCAGCGCGTTGCTCGGCCCCACCAGGTGAGTCCACGGCGTGGACAAGGGCGACGACTTGGGCTGCCAGGCCACTACCGCGTTGGCCGGCGCGTTACCCGTCATGATGACAGCTAACAGTGCGAACCCCATCGCCGCGAAACGGCTGATCCGCACGGGATTCAATCCCACCAAACGCCAGTGGCCACGATCGTGAGAGCGTTTGGATCGGTCGTTACGGATAGGTGACTGTTCCGGTTGGACTTCGCGGCGAAACGATGGCTCGAAGCCAGCGGGCACAGCGACTACCCCCAGTGTTGAAACACGGACAAGACCGACGTGCGGTGCGTGCCCCAACCTGACCCCGCGCACCCTTTGTGTGTAGCAAACGTATCGACCCAGGTCGGCGATGAAGAAATCCAGCAGTTCCCTACAAAGTGCGCCGAACAGATCGGGAGGATCCGGTTGCCGACGGCAAATGTAGCCTAGTGTCTAACAAGATCGCTACTCAAACCGAAATCTTTTTCGCGCAGTAACTTTCGTCGTGTGTGTGATAACGGAGGTTGTCAAACTGCAATGCCAGAAGCCATGCGAAACCAGCGGGCATTCGGGTCGGCTGTGCCGGATCGTCGGCGCCGATCCAGGCGCTCAGGCAAGGGATACTTTCGAAGGGAGCAAATAATACACGGCACTGCGACTTCTCACCGCGATTTTTAACTTTCTGGCGGTTCGTCAGTGCTCGACAGGTCGGTGCAGTCCCGGCCCGCTCCGCCAATTCGCCTGTGCCGGTTCGTATGCCGAGGTACGGATCGAGGGTGTTCAGCCACGGTAAGGCACACTCGCTGCCACAATCGACATGGTCGCCGCGCTCGCAGCAGGCCGGTAGTTCTTGACGACCACGAAGGAGTCGGTGTGGTGAAGATCTGGTCGTCGGTATGCGCAACCCTGATGTTCGCGCCGTGTATCTGATCACCGGCGCCGGAGGCGGGGTTGGCAGCGTCAGCCGTCGCGTCGTCGAGCTATTGCTGGGCGCCGGGGAGCATGTGCGCGCCATGGTGCGCCGTCACGACGACCGCGCCGATCAACTGAAGGCGCTGGGCGCGGAGGTTGTCGTCGGCGACCTGACCCGGGCCGGCGACATCGCCGCAGCGATGCGAGGCGCCACCCGGATGTTCTTCAACATGAGCGTTTCGGCGGACTACTTGCTGGCCACCGCCGAGGTGTGTGCGGTGGCGCTCGAGCGCGGACAGCTCGACGCGATCGTCAACATGTCGCAGATGACGGTGTCGCAGATGACGTTGACGAGCACCGGTGAGTCCCACCACCAACGGTTGCACTGGCTGGCCGAGCATGTGCTCAATTGGTCGGGCCTGGCGGTAATCCATGTGCGCCCAACGGCGTTCCTCGACAATCCGTTGTTCACCTTCCTCGCGGCGCCGACCATCCGGGACCGGGGTGTGCTCGCGCTGCCGTTCGGAACTGGCCGCACCTCGCCGATCGCCGCCGCCGACGTGGCGCGCGTCGTGGCAGCCCTCCTGCGTGATCCCGCCGACCGCGTCGGCAACGTATACGAACTGACCGGCCCGGAAGCGCTCGACATCGATGGCCTAGCCGAGCGGTACGCCCGTGCGCTGGGACAGCCGGTTGCCGGCGAGGACGTGCCCTACGACGAATGGCAGCGCGAGGTGCTCGCACCGATCGGCCTGCCGGAGCACGTCGAACAGCACATCGCCACCATGGCGCGGCTGCATCGCGAAGATCGTTACAACCGGGCCACCAACGACGTCGAGCGGATCACCGGCCAGCCCGCTCAAACCGTCGAGCAGTACGTGGCATCGAATCGCGATCTGTTCTACTGAGCCGCGTGGATCGCGACGCGTTTGACCGTCTCTTTGACATGACCGGCCGCACCGTCATCGTGACGGGTGGCACCAGAGGAATCGGGTTGGCTTTGGCGGAGGGCTTCGTGCTGGCCGGCGCCCGCGTCGTGGTCGCCAGCCGCAAGCCCGACGCCTGCGAGCAGGCCGCCGAACACCTGCGCGGGCTCGGGGGCCAGGCCATCGGCGTGCCCACTCACCTCGGCGACATCGACTCCCTCGGCGCCCTGGTGCAGCGGACCGTCGACGAATTCGGCGGCATCGACGTGGTGGTCAACAACGCCGCCAACGCGCTCGCGCAGCCGCTCGGAGAGATGACCGTCGACGCGTGGACCAAGTCGAACGAGGTGAACCTGCGCGGACCGGTGTTCCTGGTGCAGCATGCGCTGCCGCATCTGAAGGAGAGCCAGCACGCCGCAATCTTGAACATGGTGTCGACGGGCGCGTTCCAGTTCGCGCCGGTGGTGTCGATGTATGCCGCGGGCAAGGCGGCGCTGCTGTCGTTCACCCGGTCGATGGCCGCCGCCTACATCCCGTTCGGCATCCGAGTCAACGCGCTGGCACCAGGACCCGTCGACACCGACATGATGCGCAACAACCCGCAAGAGGCAATCGAGTACATGAAGGGTGGGACGCTGATGAAGCGGCTGGCCTCGCCCGACGAAATGGTCGGCGCCGCACTGCTGTTGACGTCGGACGCGGGCAGCTACATCACCGGGCAGGTCATCATCGCTGACGGTGGTGGAACGCCGCGGTAGCTTCGCCGATCTGCCCGCCGGCCCCCGCGAGGATCTGGCGGCGGTTCTCCACGTGCAGCGCATGCTCAAGGCACGACGCCTCGAGGTTCGCCCACAACACCTGCTTCGTCGACTCGAGCCCGAACTTGCCGTAACCGCACAGCGTTTCGGCGATTGCGAGCGCCTCGTCGACAACGGAGTCTGACAGCCG
>JBKOYU010000147.1:0-2666 GCA_046725575.1 Actinomycetota bacterium
CTTCTCCACCATCGCCGGCAACACCTGCTGAGCCAGCAGGAACGGTGCGGTCAGGTTGACGGCCAGCGTGGCGTTCCAAGACTCGAGATCGATGTCCTGCCAAGCCTTTACATCCGCGGTGCCTGCGTTAGCGATCAGGACGTCGACACCGCCCAACTCGCTCGTGGCCTGCGCGACGAGGCGCGCGGGTGCGGTCGAGTCGGCCAGATCCGCCGAGGCGACGACGGCGCGCCTGCCGACGCCGCGGGCATAGGCGGCTACTTCCTCGGCATCATCGCCATGGCGCCCGTAGGTCAGGAACAGGTCGACGCCGTCGTCGGCGAGTGCGCGGGCGATGCCCTTGCCGATGCCACCGGACGCGCCCGTCAGCAGGGCCACCCGTCCGGACAACGCTGTCACGGCTTGACCAGGATCCGGATCGGGTTGCCCTCCTGGCGGTCCAGCTTCTCGATGCCCACCCTGACGTCCTCCAGCGAAACGATGTCGCTGATCGAGCGCGACAGGTCCAGCCGCCCGCGGGAGACCAGCGTGGCGAGCGTCTCGATGTCGACGTTCTGATAGCCGAGGTGGCCCAGCACGTGCTTCTGCGACAAACCGAACATGGCGGTCGGTCCAACCGTGGGTGATTGGTCGCTCATTCCCACGGCCACCATGCGACCGCCGACGCGCACCGAATCGAGCGCCTGCTCGAACGTCGACTTCAGCCCCACCGCGTCGAACGCGACATCGAGTTTGCGGCCGCCGGTGAGGTCGGCGATCTTGTCGTCCAGCTGGTCGTCGCGGGCGTCGAACGCGTAATCGGCACCGAGTTCGACGGCGCGATCGAGCACCTCGGGCTTGATGTCGACGGCGACCACCGGCACCGCGCCGACCAGCCGCGCCAGCTGCACGATGTGGGTGCCGACCCCGCCGACGCCCCACACCCCGACCGACTCCCCAATGCCCACCTGTCCGGTGCGGACCACCGCGCCGAACGGCGTCGACACCGCGTCGGCCAGGATGGCGGCCTGTTCGAGCGGGACATTGTCGGGAACCCGGGTCAGGCCGACGGCTTGCGCGACGGTGTATTCGGCCCATGCGCCGTCGTAGGCGAACGCCATCAACTGCACGCGAAGGCAGTTCGTCACGTCGGCGCGTCGGCAGTTCGGGCACGTCGTGCAGGGCCGGCCGGCAGCCACGATCACCCGGTCGCCCTCGGCCCAGCCGGTGACGTCGGCGCCCAGCCTGGCGATCGTGCCCGACGCCTCATGGCCCTGCGTCACTACCGGCCGCTGCGGCGGGAAGGTGCCGTTGATCAGGCTCAGGTCGGAATGGCAGATGCCGCAGAACGCGACCTTGACGAGCACTTCGCCCGGGCCCGGATCGGGAATCGGAATATCTTCTACTGCAATGGTTTTGGAGTCAGCATAGAAACGCTCGGCTCGCATGGTGTCAACCATTTCGCTCCCTTCGCGGCCACGCTACCATCGGACCATGTGCCGGCTGTTCGGTCTGCACGCCGACGGGCGAGTGGTGACCGCGACCTTCTGGCTGCTCGAGGCGCCCGACAATCTCGTCGAGCAGAGCAAACGCAATCCCGACGGCACCGGGCTCGGGGTGTTCGAGGCCGATGGTAAGCCGACGCTCGACAAGCAGCCGATGGCCGCATGGCGGGACAGCGAGTTCGCCACCGAAGCGCACGAGTTGACCGGTACGGCGTTCATCGCACATGTCCGCTACTCGTCGAGTGCCGCGCTGGAAGTGCGCAACACTCACCCGTTTCTCCAGGATGACCTGATCTTCGCGCACAACGGCGTGGTGACCGGCCTCGACGTCGTCGACGCGCGGCTGCGCGAGCTCGGCGTCGGCGATTTAGTTAAACATCAACTGCGCCACGAAGACTTGACCGCGCAGGCCGCGGCATCCCAGCACGCCTCGGTGGCGTGATCTACTGACGTCGAAATCGACGTAATGGCGGAATCCTCTCGCACTTTCTTGCCCAAACGTCCGTTTGGGCGTGATCAGGGAATCCGATAGAACGGATTTGGCAACAGGTAGGTCTGCTCGGCGAATCCGCCGTCGAGGTCGGACGGCTGGTCGCCGACATTGGCGATGATGTTGTAGCCCCGCTGTTCGATCCCGGCGCGCTGCGGCGCCTTGAAGTCGGCAGCCGAAACATATTGGGCGCCAATCGGTTCCATGATCAACTGCGTGTAGCCGGTGTAGCCGACGGCCAATAGATTACGCTCGGTCGCGGCACGCTGGCTCTCAGGACGGCCGGTGATGAAGAAGATCGCCGCACCGCGGTCCTTGGCGGTGGCGAAGATGCCCATCGTCGGCGGGATCACCGTCGACTGAGCCCGCAGGTCCCACGCCTGCCAACCACACGGGCCCTGTGGCAGTTTGTTGCACGGCCCGTCGATCACGCGGCCAAAGTCGTTGGCCTTGATGGCTTCCCAGTTCGACAGCGCAGTCTCGTCGATGTCGAACACCACCGCAGGCCGGTCCACCCGCGGCGCCTCCTCGGTGATCCACGCGATCGCCGGCGCGGCGGCCAATTGCAGGTCGGTCAGGTACGCGCCGCTGTTGTAATAGTCGATCGCCGTGAATTTCAGATCGCCGATGTTGGCGGGCTGCGCCGGCGGCGGGATGATCGGCGCGGGCGGTGCGGGCGGCTCGGCCAGCGC
>JBKOYU010001038.1:0-10198 GCA_046725575.1 Actinomycetota bacterium
TGGTGACGGCGGGGCAAGTGATGACCGACACGTACACCGACGCCTACGTCGTGATGCAGGACGGCGCGCTTGTGGGCGAGTGGTATGGCCCTGAGGGGGCCCCCGACCGTACGCATGCGGTGCTGTCGATATCGAAGTCGGTGGTCGGATGTGTCGTGGCCGCGTTGGTCGACCGCGACCTGCTGGATACCGACCGGCTGGTCACCGAATACGTTCCAGAGCTGGCGGCCAGCGGCTATGTCGGTGCGACGGTGCGGCACGTGCTCGACATGCGCAGCGGCGTGCGATTCCGGGAGGATTACCTTGACCCGGACGCCGATCTGGGGGTGCTGGCGCGATGGATCGGCCAGGCGCCGCTGCCCGGCGAGGCATCACCACGTGGGTTGTATCAGTACCTTGTCGGGCTGCCCGCCGAAGCAACGCACGGCGAACGCTTCTTATACCGTTCTGCCGAAACCGACGTGTTGGGCTGGGTGTGTGAACGAGCGGCTGGCAAGCCGATGGCGGAGTTGATATCGACGCTCATCTGGCAGCCGCTCGGTGCCGAGTTTGATGCTGAAATCCTTTGTGACGGGCTGGGCACTGCGGTGCACGACGGAGGCATGTGCGCGACCGCGAGGGATCTAGCGAGGTTCGGTCAGATGCTGCTACACGGCGGCTCCGTACCAGACGAGGGCAACGGCAAGCGAACTGTGATCGGATCGCGGTGGCTGCGCGAGGCGTGGGCGGTCGACGCCGACGTTCGGTCCGTCTTCGTCGCCTCTCCCGCCGAAGTGTCGATGCCCGGGGGGTGGTATCGCAACCAGTTCTGGTTCCGTCCGGGCCCGTACGGCGACGTGCTGTTGTGCCAAGGCATCTATGGACAACTGGTCCACGTCACCCGCCGCACGCGCACGGTGTGCGTGAAATTGTCGAGCTGGCCCGATCCGCAAAATCCCGCTTACCTGCAAAACACGCTGCGCGCGTTCGATGCGATCGCAGGGGCGCTCGCGGGCCGGCCGTCCGCCGGGGCGAACCCGAGGCAACCGGGAGTCATCGCGGGCGCGAGCCGCCACGGCAAGTCCGATCGATCGGGTAAGTGAGGCATACAAGTGGGTTTCGCGCCATTTGACTGAACGTGGGCGGGGCTTCGGCCTACGCTCGACTCACGCTCGACGTGCCGCGACGGCGCTGCGGAGGTCGAAGGCGCAGGAGGCGATGATGGCCGAACAAAAGACGCGCACCACCCGTCAGCGGAAATCGACGTCTCCTAAACGCACTCCTAAACGAACCTTGGCGCGGCTCTTCGGTAGTGGCGGGCTGAACGGAATCGCCGAAATACGGACGTTTTTCCGCACGAATGTGGAGCCGATCTACTTTGTTGGCCCGACTGCGTTCAATTTGCTCGGCATCGACCGCTGGGTGCGCAATTTCCAGTACGTCGCCTATTACGACTCATGGGACGGCGCACATCCTCGGGTCTTCACTCCGAAGAACAAACCGTACGTCGAGTTCGAGTCAAGCGAGCACATCAACAACTATCTGCTGCGCGATGCGGAGGTGCGCGCTTACCTGAAACGCCGTGGTGGCACGCCGATGGTGGCGATGGTTTTCTTCGACGAAGAAACCGAGGAGATCTGCCGCGAACAGGGTTACAAGCTGATTCTTCCGCCCGACTCCCTACGGCGGCGGCTTGATTCGAAGATCGTCACCACTCAACTGGGCAACGAGGCCGGCGCCCCTTCGGTGCCGAATGTGATCGGCAAGGCCGATACTCATGCCGAGCTGCAGGCGTTGGCCGACTCGGCCAAGCTGGGCGGCGACCTCGTGGTGCAGACACCCTACGGTGATTCAGGCAAGACCACCTTCTTCATCAAGTCAGAGGCGGACTGGGACGACAACGCCGAGCACATGACGGGACAAGAGCTGAAGGTGATGAAGCGGATCAACAACAAGGCCGCCGCGGTGGAGGCCTGCATCACCCGGCATGGCACGATCGTCGGACCCTTCATGACCGATCTGACGGGCTATCCCGAACTAACGCCATACAAAGGTGGCTGGTGCGGGAACGACTTGTTCCCCGAAGCGCTTTCGGAAAATCACCGTGCCAATGCGATCAGCCACGTGCGTAAGATGGGCGATCGGCTGGCACAAGAAGGCTACCGCGGCTTCCTCGAGGTCGATGTCTTGGTCGACCTCGACACCGACGAGGTATACCTCGGCGAAATCAATCCGCGCATTTCCGGTGCTTCGTCTATGACGAATGTGACCGCGGGCGCATACGCAGACGTACCGTTGTTCTTGTTCCATCTCCTGGAATTCATGGACGTGGAATACACGGTGAATGTCGAAGAGATCAACGACCGGTGGCGTGACCTTGCCGCCGTTGACGTTTGGGCGCAGTTGATCATGAAAGAGACCACCGTAGATTCGGTCGAGCGGCTTCTGGCGGCACCCCGGACAGGCACATGGCATCTCAGCGAGGACGGCGAACTCATGTTCGCGCGGGTGAGCAACGACTGGCACGAAATCACCGGCGAGGACGAGGCGTTCTTCCTGCGGGTCTATGGTCCCGGCGATTTTCGGTTCCGTGGGGCCGATTTGGGCATCTTGGTCACCAAGGGGCGGATGCAGACGGCGGAGGGGCTCACGCCGCGCTGCCGGCGTTACATCGACGGCATCCGCAGTCATTACCAATCGGAGCCGCTGCCGAATCCCCCCGCCCTAACCCCACTCGCCTACGTCAAGTAGTTGCCATCGGCGCCCAGCGCGTGTTCGTTACGGCGTTCCGCTTCGACTGCGCCCATGAATCGTGAGCGGAGTCAGGACCAGGCCATCACCAAAATCGGCAACCGCACCCAACACTGAATTGAGCCGAGTCGGGTAGTAGCCCAGAGCGCGGAGATGGGTGCGCTCGGTCACCGGTACGGCGATCGTCGCGCACATCTGCTCTCCAATTCGACTGTGCTCCAAGGAACGACGACGGTACCGACCAGGTCCTCCCCTGCTGATCTCCGGCTTCAAGCCAGAATCTGGAATGACTTGGCTCGAACGGGGAAAACTTCCTGGTCAAGATGGCCAACCAAATCAGGCCGATTTTCGACCCGATAATTTCAACGGGGTTCTACAGTAGCGAGTGCGCGTGACATGTGTTTCACGCGGGAGTTGGCGGCAGAACTCTCCGTTTCCTTTGCGGTCAAGCGTTGGAGGGCCGTGGACATGGTGAACGAATTCACTTTCGCGGAAGACAACGCAGAGCGGCCGGTCACGATGTTCGGCCCCGACTTTCCATTTCCCTTCGACGACTGGATCACCCACCCGGCCGGACTCGGCTCGATCCCCGAGAAGCGTCTCGGCGAGGAGGTCGCGATCGTGGGGGCCGGCATGTCCGGCATGGTCGCGGCGTACGAACTGATGAAACTCGGCCTGCGGCCCGTGGTGTACGAGGCCTCCCACATGGGTGGCCGGTTGCGCTCACAGCAATTCGAGGGTGCGCCGACCGGCGTAATCGCAGAGCTGGGCGGAATGCCTATCACGATCACAGGGTGCGGCGCGACATCGCCTACCGGATGTCATTTGCCGAGATGGTGGTGCCCTACCGTGACCCCACGTTCGACCACTACCGGTCACCACCCCCTATGCCGAGGGCGAGGCCGCACCGCCCTATGGCACCGTCGTCGACAACCGCACCTACGCGCCGATCCACCAGCACTTCCTCGTCGCTCGCCTCGACCTCGACGTCGATGGTTCGGCGAATACTGTCGTCGAAGTTGACTCGGTCGCACCCCCGGTATCCGACCAAAACCCCTACGGGCTCGCGGTGGTCACTACGTCCACCCCGATCACCTCCGAGAGCGCCGGCGTCCGCGACTACAACTGGAACACACAGCGCGGCTGGAAGGTGATGAACCCGGACAAGCTGAACCGGCACGGCACCCCGGTCGCCTACAAACTGGTTCCCGGCGCCGCGTTCCCTGCCCTGATGGATCCCTCTACGCCGCAATATCTTCGGTCACCGGTGATCGGCCATACGCTGTGGGTCACGCGGCACGACGACGACGAGCGCTGGCCGTGCGGCAAGTATCCGGCGCAGTCCACCGTTGACACCGGTCTGACGGAGTGGATCAAGGACGATGCACCGCTCGATAACGCCGACGTCGTGCTCTGGTATGTCTTCGGCATCCACCACATCCCTCGTGTCGAGGAGTGGCCGATCATGCCGGTCGACACGATCTCGTTCTGGTTGAAGCCGTCCGGGTTCTTTGACCAGAACCCGTCGATCGATGTCGCGCCCACACCGAAGGCCGAGGGTGGGACCTGCCACACCGGCACGGCCGACCACCTCGCCGCCGAGGATGCGGCGCACATGCACTGAGCGCAGGGCGATCGATGCGAATCGACGAGCTCAACCTTCGAAACCGTGGTAGTGCATGACGTGCTTGATCCGGGTGTAGTCCTCGAGCCCGTACATGGACAGATCCTTGCCGTAACCGGAGTGCTTGAAGCCGCCATGCGGCATCTCGGCCACCAACGGAATGTGGGTGTTGATCCACACGCAGCCGAAGTCCAGTCGCGCCGCCGCCCTGGCCGCGGTATCAACGTTCTTGGTCCACACCGATGACGCGAGCCCGTATTCGGTGCCGTTGGCGAATGCGATCGCCTCTTCCTCATCGCTGAACCGTTGTGCGGTGACGACGGGGCCGAAGATTTCGGTCTGGATCAGTTCATCGTCCTGTTTCAGATCGGCGATCAGCGTCGCCTCATAGAAGAACCCGGAGCCTTCCTTCGGCTTGCCGCCGGCCAAGATTCGAGCATGCTCAGGTGCGCGTGACACCAATTCCGACACGTGCTGCATCTGATTGGCGTTGTTGATGGGGCCGAAGAGGATGTCCGTGTCCGCACGGTCATATCCGGTCTTGGTGTTGCTGACCGAATCGGTCATCGCAGAGAGGAACTCGTCGTAGATACCGTCCCGGATCAGCATCCGGGTCGCCGCGGTGCAGTCCTGTCCGGCGTTGAAATAGCCTGCAGCCGTCAACCCTTCGACTGCCGCCTCGATGTCGGCATCGTTGAAGATGATCACCGGCGCCTTGCCACCGAGTTCCAGGTGGGTGCGTTTTACGTCCTTTGCGGCGCTGGTCGCGACGGCCATTCCGGCTCTGGTGGACCCGGTGATGGACACCATTTGGGGCACTGGGTGAGCGACGAGGTCGGCGCCGGTATCGCGGTCGCCGCAGACCAAGTTGCAGACGCCGGGCGGGAAGATGTCTTGCATCTTCTCCACCATCCAGTACGAGGATGCGGGCGTGGTGTCCGACGGCTTGAGCACCACGGTGCAGCCCGCCGCCAACGCCGGCGCGAACTTCCACACCGCCATCATCATCGGGTAGTTCCACGGCGCCACCTGCGCGACCGGGCCGACCGGCTCGCGACGAGTCGACGAGGTGAACCCGCGCATGTACTCGCCCTGCGACCGCCCTTCGAGAACCCGCGCGGCACCAGCGAAGAACCGTATCTGGTCGACCATCGGCGGGATTTCCTCCGACAGGGTGAGCGAGATCGGCTTACCGGTGTTCTCGCTCTCGATCTCGACGAGTTGCTCGGCGTTCTCCTCGACCACGTCGGCGAGCTTGAGCAGCGCGTGTTGCCGTTCACTCGGAGTGGACCACCGCCACTTCTCAAACGCCTTTGCCGCCGCTTGGCACGCGTCGTCGACGTCTTTGGCCGAAGAATTCGGCGCCGATGCGTACACCTCGCCGGTCGACGGATTCACGATATCCATCATCTGGCCATCGGACGCGGGCTGGATTTCTCCGCCGATGATGTTGTGAATGACCATCTTTTCCGACATGGGGATCACCTACTCCTATCAGCATCATGGGTGCAGCATTCGGCAAGCCGCTCGTGTGTCCATCCAGACAGGCCCTGTCCCTCGACCGCCTTGATCCACGAATTCCCCTGGAGGCCAACACGTCTTGAAAACAGGGTCAAGCAGCTCGGATGCCCGGGATACCCTGCTTGCCCGGTCCGACGCGTTCCCGTCTGGCCGGAGTCGTGGACGGCCGGCGGATCGAGCGGATGGAACGTCTGGGTCATGGTCTGGGTGATTACAGGGCTGTGCAGCGGATAAGACCGAGCATCCGCCGATCGACGCAGCTTGAGGTGACTTTCGTCCAAATCCGTGCGGCCAAATTGCGTTGTGTAGCGAACCGCTGCGCGGTAACGGACTGTGCTAGGGGTCGTTCTCTGCGAGGGCTCAGGCCGCCAGCTTCGCCGCGATGGCGCCGCACGCCCGCAAGGTGTTTGCCAGATGTTCTGGGTTCTGCGCATCCGGCCACGACGACAGCTTGACAATCACGCTGTGGGAGGCGCGGTCGACGTATATCAGCTGTCCGTGGATCCCTAGGCACAGCAGGATCGGGCCCGCGTCGTTACGAAAGAACCAGAACTGGTTGCGGTACCACCCGCCGGGCAGCATCGCCTCATTTTCGGTGTGGGCGAATGCCTCCCGCACACCCGGTGCTGGGTCGAAGGCATCGGCCAGCCATGCCGCGGGTATCGCCTGTCTACCTCCGACGATCCCGTCGCCGAGAATCATCTGAGCTAACCGGGCGAGGTCGCGAAGCGTCGCTGAAATGCCGCCGTCGTGGATCGCGGTGCCCACTGGGTCGCAGGTGATCTCGGCATCGAATTCGGCCCCCATCGGCTGCCAGACCAGAGTCGAGATCAGATCGGCCATCCGCTCACCGGCGGCACGTTCGCACACCCATCCCAGCATGTCGGTGTCGGCCGAGCGGTAGGTAAATGCATCGCCGTGCGGTCCCTCGGACCGGATGGTTGCCAGGTAGGCGTAGGCGCCCCGGGGGTCGTTAGCCAGCGCCGGCGCCCAGCCCACCGACCGCTCCATGATCCGAACCTCGGAATCGACGGCCGTATATGTTTCCCGGAACGCCACGCCGGTGCGCATGTCAAGGACATCCCGCACGCTTGTCCCGCGGTATCCCGAACCGGCTACCTCGGGAACGTAATCGGCCACGGAGGCCTGCGGGTCCAGGCGGCCCTGTGCCACCAGGACGCCGGCTACACAGCCGACTATGGACTTGGACACCGACATGACCAGATGTCTTGTGGTCTCGGTCATTCCCTCGAAGTAGCGTTCGTCAACGACTTCGCCTTCGTGCAGCACCATGACGGCGTCGGTGAATGTACCGGCGAAGATCTCCTCGACTGTCGACGAGCTTCCGTCAACGCGCACGACGACTGGATTGCCAAGCTCGGTTTCCGTCGTTGGCAGCGGACTCGGACCGCCGGTTCCGGCCGAAATCAATTGCGTCGGCATGATTTCACGCATGTGGCGGAAGGCCCAACGCACATTTTGTGGTTGCTGCCAGTTCGAAACGTTGACCTGTAGTTCGGGGGACGGAGGGAAGCCGGTCATCACGCTGGCGGTCATCTCGGTCACCACTCCGTGGCCGCACGATCGACGGGCATGGCACGTATCGTATCCGGCCTTCTGTGTTGATCACCTACCCCGCGTCGGCGATCACCGGGTGTGCCTACGATAGGCGTCGTCAGTTCAATCGGCGCGTCAGCAGTCGGCGAGCCGCTTCTTCTCCGCCTCGACGTCGAAATCCGGTGGCGGCCAAGACATGTTGAAACCCTTCAGCGCCTCAATGAGCAGTTCGGTCACAGCGAGTCTGCTGTACCACTTCTTGTCGCACGGCACGATGTACCACGGCGCATACTCCGTCGACGTGCGGTCCAGCACCGCCTGATAGGCCTGCGAGTACTTGGGCCACAGCTTCCGCTCGTCGATGTCCCCAGGGTTGTACTTCCAGTACTTGTCCGGCCGCTGGAGGCGTTCGGACAACCGCTTCTTCTGCTCGTTGAGCGAAACGAACATCGCAATCTTGACGAGAGTCATTCCGCTGTGGACGAGTTCACGCTCGAACGCGTTGATCTCGTCGTAGCGCGCGCCCCACACGTCCGGCGGGACGAGGTTGTGCACCCGGACGATGAGCACGTCCTCGTAGTGCGAACGGTCGAAGACGCCGATATGTCCGGCAGCAGGCAGCGCGTTGCGAATGCGCCAGAGGTAATGGTGCGCCAACTCTTCCTCGGTCGGCTTGCCGAAGCTGGTGTATCGGATGCCCTGTGGATTCGCGCCTCCGACAACGTGTTTGACAATGCCGCCCTTGCCTGCGGTGTCCATGCCCTGCAGTACCAGCAGCACCGACCGCGTATCGCCGGATCTGCTGTTGGCGTAGAGCATCTCTTGTAGTTCGCCGAAGCGGATGTTGCGCTCGTCCTGCAGAGCACGAGCGTCGGACTTGGACCCACGAAAACCAGGGGTCGCATCGGTTTCGATGTCGTCGACCTTCTGCCCCGGCCGGAACTGCAGGTGGACATGCGGTTCATGCGTCCACAACCGCAGCACGTCGGGGTCGAGGGTCATCGACGGATCAGCTGTGGTGGCAGGATCGGCGACGGGTGAGGACCTTCGCGGAACTTCTCCAACGACCCGCCCACCTCGACGATGCCGCACAACGCGTTCCACGACAGCATCGTCAGGTAGTCGATCAGGTCGTCAGCGCTCATCCGCCGGTCGTTCATCCACGAGTGCGTGGCCAGCTGAACCCCGCCAACGGTGTGGTAGGCCCACGGTTCGACACCGCCGGTGTGCATTCCGGCCTCGACCATGCGGCGGCGCAGCATCACCGCGAGCATGCGGGCGATGATCTGCTCCGAGGTCGCGATCGCCCGGCTCTTGCTCGCCGAGTTGTTCGCCATCACGAACTGGTAGGGCTCCGGCTCGGCGGCGACCGTCTCGACATACACGCGGATGATCTCGCGGGTCAGGTCGTAGCCGTCCAGATTCGACGACAGCGCGGCGGCCATGTTCGGGATCAGCGTGGTCTGCGCGAACCGCATCATCACCGCGGTCGTCAGGTCGTTCTTGTCGACGAAGTACCGGTAAAGAACCGTCTTCGACACCCCGATCTCCGAGGCGATCTCGTCCATGCTGACATTGCTGCCACGTCGCCGAATCGCCTCGAGTGTGCCGTCTACTAGCTCATTACGGCGCTCCACCTTGTGTTGGTGCCAGCGCCGTTTGCGTCCATCGGTTTTGATTGCCGCCTGAGGGGTCTGCTGTGCCACTATCGCCGAGATCCGTTCCCTAAGTCCTCATTGATACTACGGCCGATCTTGTTCTGAGGACTTGCAGAACCGGCCCTACGCCCTTGTAGCGGATGATGTAGGAGTGGCACACAGACCGGACGTCGGCAGGCGGGCCGTACCGACGGCGGCGCACCGGCCCAATGTCGCCGGCCGACCGGCTCCGGCCAGTTTCGCCGAGTCGTTAGCGGGCGCCGATACGGCCGCCGACGCGGAGCGGCGCCGAGGGCTGCGGCGGATGAAGATCGTCGCGCTGAGCTTCCTGGTCGGCGCCACGGTGATCTTCCTGCTCTGCACGTGGGCCCAGTCCAACGGCGCCGCCGCCTGGGTGGGCTATGTCCGGGCCGCGGCCGAAGCCGGCATGGTCGGCGCGCTGGCCGACTGGTTCGCGGTCACGGCGCTGTTCAAATATCCGCTGGGCATCCCGATTCCGCACACCGCGATCATCAAGCGCAAGAAAGACCAGCTCGGCGAGGGTCTTGGCGCCTTCGTGCGGGAGAACTTCATGTCGCCCGAGGTCGTGGAGACCAAGCTGCGCGACGCGCAGGTCGCGGGGCGGCTCGGCAAGTGGCTCTCGGAGCCGTCGCACGCCGCGCGCGTCGCGGCCGAGACGTCGAATGTCTTGAGGGTGCTGGTAGAGATGCTGCGCGACGAGGACGTGCAGCACGTTCTCGATCGGATGATCGTCAAGCGCATCGCCGAGCCCAAATGGGGGCCGCCGATCGGGAGGGTGCTGGCCACGCTGCTGGCCGAGGGCCGCCAGGAAGCGCTGATCCAGCTGCTCGCCGACCGCGCCTTCCAGTGGTCGCTGAACGCCGGCGACATCATCGAGCGGGTGGTGGAGCGCGATTCGCCGACCTGGTCGCCACGCTGGGTGGACCACCTCGTCGGCGACCGCATTCACCGCGAGCTGATGGACTTCACCGACAAGGTGCGGCGCAACCCAGACCATGAACTGCGTAGGTCGGCCACCCGGTTCCTGTTCGAATTCGCCGACGATCTGCAGCACGACGAAGCGACGATTCAGCGCGCCGAGAACGTC
>JBKOYU010001165.1:0-7713 GCA_046725575.1 Actinomycetota bacterium
GGGTAACGAGGTCGCACCGGGGCGCGGTCGGCGGTGGGCACGGTGGTTCTCCTGGTTCCCAAGACTGCTCAAAACGTACTTTCTCAATCCGGTGTCATCATCTGTGCAAAACGTTTTGGGGTTGGCGCGACCAACAACTGCGCGACGGCCCGTCATCTGGACCTCGCCGTCGGGTGACACAGACGTCACCACACCGGGTTCGGCGCGGTTGTTTCCAAGCTTGTGTGCACCGACCGGCGAATTGATGGTGCCCGGCGCCGTGGTCGATGACCGCTGCGGGGAGCGCACGGCGATGGTGCCGACACGTCGGCGCACCCGAGCGTTCACCAAACGCGTGCTCCGCTGACGGTTTCGGCGCACAATTGGGGTGCACGTCCGGAATCTGGGGAGCCGCCATGAGCGAGCAACGGTATGACTTTTTCGGTGCGATCTTCCAGCGGTACTTCAGACCCGCGATCGGCGCATATCCGCAGATGGGTGGAGCGCTCGTCGAGAGGTTGCTCACGCTGACCGATGACGTTCCGGATCGATTGGCCCAGATCCGGCGCGCCGCGATGGCATGGGGCAAAGCCGAGACCTCGAACGCCAGGATCACTTCGGAACTCTTCGTGATCACCCAACATGGACTGTTGTATGCCGCCGGGTTGAATGAGTCGGGCCGGGCGCTGTATTACCTGGCCACGCCGCCCGGGTTGTTCGATCCGTTCGTCGATCAGATCGACACCGCCGAACTGCGTGAGGGCGAGGTTGTCGTGGTGGACAGTGGGTTCGGCCGTAACCTCGCATCGGCGCATCCGATGGACGCCGCGCTGCGCCGGATACTCGACGAGCACCTGGCGCTGCGGGTTGATCTGCCCGCGTAGCTACTTCTTCGCCGCGGCCTTCTTGGCCGGTGACTTTTTCGCGGCTGACTTTTTCGCGCCCGCCTTCTTCGCGGGCGCTTTCTTCGCCGCGGCCTTCTGGGCTGGTGCCTTCTTCGCGGGCCGCTCGCCGTCGTCGGAACCACCGCCGCCGCGGCGCGCCTTCATACTGGCTTCCAGCTTGGCCAGTAGATCCGACACATCCTCGGTCTCGTCGAGCTCCTTCGGCTTCTCCTCGGTGGTAAAGGCCTCGCCGCCTTCGAGTTTCGCCTGGATCAGCTCGTGCAACTGTTCCTGATAGTCGTCGTGGTAGCGATCCGGGTTGAAGTCGTCGGTCATCGACTCCACCACCTGACTCGCCATTTTCAGCTCGGCCGGCTTGATCTCGACTTTCTTGTCCAGCACCGGGAAATCGGGATCCCGGATCTCGTCGGGCCACAGCAGCGTCTGAATCACCATGACGTCGCGCTTGGAAAAGTCCTGCACCCGCAACGCCGCAAGCCGCGTCTTGTTGCGCAACGCGAAGTGCACGATCGCGACCCGGTCGGTCTCCATGAGCGTCTTGGCCAGCAGCACATAGGACTTCGACGACTTGCCCTCGGGCTCCAGGAAGTAGCTGCGGTCGTACATCATCGGATCGATGTCGCTCGCCGGAACGAACTCCAGCACCTCGATCTCGCGGCTGCGCTCCTCGGGAAGCGTGGCGATGTCCTCGTCGGTGATGACCACCGTCTGGCCGTCATCGGATTCGTAGGCCCTGGCGATGTCGCGATACTCGACGACCTCGCCGCACACCTCGCAGACTCGCTTGTACCGGATGCGTCCGTTGTCTTTCGCGTGCACCTGGTGGAACTTGACGTCGTGGTCCTCGGTCGCGCTGTAGACCTTGACCGGGACGTTCACCAGGCCGAAGGCGATCGAACCCTTCCATATGGAACGCATAAGGCCAGGCTAGCCGGGTTGAGGCAACAACGGGCCCGACCCGGCCGCTGCGGCGTCCCTGGTCGCCCGATCGGGCAGGTCAGCGCCCGCGCGCGCCACCGTCAACGCCGAGGACAGCGCCGCCGTCTGCAGCACGCCGGTGAGCGCGTCGACACCGATCCGGGCCAGCTGCGGGCGCCGCCCGGCGCCGAGCAGACCCAGCGACCACAGCGCATCGATCAGGCCGGTCATGAACGCGTCACCCGCGCCGACGGTGTCCACGACATTCACCCGCAGCGCCGGCACCCGCACCGTCCCCGCCGCGCACATCGCGAACGCGCCCGCCTCGCCCATCGTCACCGCGACGATCGACGGGCCCAGCCCGAGCCACGTCCTGGCGATCTGCTCGGGGGAGCGGTTGGCGTCGATCCACCGCATGTCCTCGTCGCTGGCCTTGACCACGTCGCAGCGTTCGATCCAGCGGTCGATGCGGCCGCGCGCAATGTCGTCGTCCTCGATCAGTGCCGGGCGCACGTTCGGGTCGAACGTAATGGTCGCCGACGGGTGATACGCGTCGAGCAGCGCGGCGGTGGCCCGGCACCCCGGCTCCAGCACCGTCGCGATCGACCCCGTGTGCGCGACGAGCGGCGGCGCCACCTCCGTCGTCCCGGCCAGCTGCCAGTCGATGTCGAACACATACTGCGCCGAGCCGTTGGCGTCCAACGTCGCCAGCGCCGTGGGTGTGCGCTGGGCGGTCACGCTGCCCGAAACCAATTGCACGCCAGACTGTTTGATGTAATCGACAATGCGGCGGCCACGTGGGTCGCTGCCGATGTGCGTGAGGAAGTCGACGCCTCGACCCAGCCGCGCGAGTCCGACCGCGACATTCAAGGGGCTGCCGCCAACGTGCTCGCCGGTGACTTTTCCTTCGCGCTCGACGATGTCGATCAGCGCCTCGCCGATCACTAGCGCCCGCTGCGGTGCGCCGGGCACTGTCATGTCGTCTCCTTACGAAGCAACGTCTCCAATGTCGCGCGCGCTCCGTCGCGGTGCAGCGAGTCCAACGCCCACAAGTACGACTCCACGAACCGCGGCTGCGACGCGAGATCGCCGAATACCTCCGTGTTTTCGATGAACGCGGTCGGGTTCTCGTGCTGAGAACGGGCCAGCGGCACCAGCGTGTCGGCGAGCTGGTCCTGGACATCGATGGGCTCGCCTTCCTCGTCGACGCCTTCGGCATATCGTGCCCAGCTGGCCACCGTCGCCGCCGACAACCGGACAGGACCACCCGCGGCGAGGTTCGCCCGGACGACCGGCAGCAGCCATTTCGGGATGCGGTCCGACGAGCCGAAGCACAACCGCGCGATGGTGTCCTTGACACCAGGATTGGCGAACCGTTCGATAAGCGTGCGCTTGTAGTCGGGCAGGTCGATGCCCGGCACCGGCTTGAGCGTCGGCGTGGCCTCGGAATCCATGTATTCTCGCAGGAATTCGGCAAACAGCGGATCGCCTGCCGCGTCGTGGACCAACCGATAGCCGGCCAGATAAGCGAAATAGCACAAGCTCTGATGGCCGGCGTTGAGCAGCCGCAGCTTCATCAACTCATACGGCGTCACATCGTCGACCAACAACACGTCGGCCTCCTCCAGCGGCGGCCGGCCGTCGGAGAAGTCGTCCTCGAGCACCCACGACGTGAACGGCTCGGCCGCCACTGGCCATTGGTCCTCCACACCGAATTCGTTGTGCAACACTGCGATTACGTCGGGCGTGGTCACCGGCGTGATGCGGTCCACCATCGAGTTGGGGAATCGAGTGTGGGTGCTCATCCACTCGCCAAGGCCCGGGTGTACGCGTTCGGCGTAGGTCGTAAACGCCTGACGCGCGACCTCGCCGTTGCCTTCGATGTTGTCGCACGACACGATCGTCGGCGACGCGATGCCGCGGTCGCGTCGCCGCGCCAACGCATCGGCGACCAGGCCGAACACATTCACTCCATCACCGAGGTTATCGATGTTGTAGCCGCCCTCGGTGATGGTCAGCGAGATGACCCTGGTGCTCGGCGCGGCGAGCAATTCGACCACCGCCTCCGGATCGTCGGGCGCATAGCGGTAGTCGACGATCGACCCGATCACCCGCGCGTCGGGGCTGCCGTCCGGGTTCTCCAGCAGCAGCGTGTATAGACCGTCCTGCGCGGCCATCACGTCGGCCATCTTGCGGTCGACGGGCAGCACGCCGACGCCGCAGATGCCCCAATCCTTGGCGAGGCCCATCTCCAGCAGGCGGTCGACGTACATAGCCTGGTGTGCGCGGTGAAAACCGCCGACCCCGAAATGCACTATGCCGATACCGATCTCGTCGCGGTTGTAGCTCGGCTTGTCGATCGGGATCTGCGCCAGCGTCGACTTATTCAGCTTCATGACACAGCCACCACGGTCTTGACGCTACCCGGCGTGCGGTCAGAGTCGAGGGCCTCGGCGGCCTTCTCCAACGGGAAGTGCGCGGTCACCATCGCGTCGAGGTCCACCCGACCTGACTCGACTAGCGCGATCGCCGTCGGCCACGTGTTGGCATAGCGGAACACCCCGGTGAGAACCAGCTCCCGGTTCTGGATCAGCTGCGTCGGCAGCTCCATCGACTCGGCGCCCGAGCCGACCAGCACCACCGTGCCCGCCGGCCGCACCGCGTGGATGCCGTCGACGACGGCCCTTGGCGCACCCGACGCGTCGATGAACGCGTCGACACCCAAGTCGCCGATCGGCTCGACGGTCGGGTCGAGCACCGCCGTCGCGCCGAACTGCTTCGCCTGTGCGCGGCGGGCCTCGTCGGGATCGCTGACCACGATGTCGGTCGCACCGTAGGCCCGCGCGAGCTGGACGAGCACGATGCCGATCGGCCCTGCGCCGGCGATCAGCACGCGTGAACCGCCGTCGAGGCCGGCCTTGCGGACCGCGGCGATGCCGACGGACAGCGGCTCACACAAGGCGGCGGCATCATCGGACACCGAGTCGGGCACCCGATGGGCGTACCCCGCACCGATGGTGACGTAATCGCAGAACGCACCATCAACCGGCGGGGTGCCGAAGAACCGCATGTGAGGGCACAGGTTGTAGTGGCCCCGCCGGGTCTCCTCACTGTCGGGGTCGGGCCGCTGCGGCTCGATCGACACCCGCTGACCGATGCGCGAGGGATCCACCGACTCACCGACGCCGACGATCGTGCCCGCCGCCTCGTGGCCGAGCACCAACGGCTGTTCGACGACGAAGCTGCCCACCCGTCCGTGCCGGTAGTAGTGGGTGTCCGACCCGCAGACACCGACGGACGACACCCGGATCAGCACATCACCCGGCTCCGGCGTCGGTATCGGCCGCTCCTCCATCTCGATCCGACCTGGCTCGATGAGTACGGCGGCCCGCATTCGGGTATCTGGCAAGAGTGTTGTTGTGTGCGTCACAGTTCCCATGCTAACGTGATGAGCATCTACTCGCATCCCTGAGCAAATGCTCATGGGTCGGACAGGAGGGGCAGTGGCCACACCGACGTCGAATGGCAAGGTCGCCGAGCTTGGTGGCCAGGCCGTGTCGACCGCGGGGGACCGGGCATCTACCCCAGAAGACCTGCGGCTCGCGTTGCGGGCGGCGACGCTCTATTACCTCGACGGCCTCACCCAGGCCGAGATCGCGTCCCGGCTCGGGGTCTCGCGTCCGACGGCCGGCCGGTTGGTCGCCCGGGCCAAAGCCAGGGGACTGGTCCGCATCGAAGTCGTCGTCCCACCCGACATGCGTGACGACCTGCATGCCGACGAGGAACGCGAACTCGAGCAGCGGTACGGCCTGACGGAAGCCGTGGTTGCGGGCCACGGCATCGACGTCGGCGCCCCCGGCAGGCCCGCGGCGTATGCCAGCGTGGGCCGTGCCGCCGCCGCGCTGTTGATGCGCCGGCTGTCACCCGACGATGTCCTCGGATTCACGTGGGGCCCGGAACAAGTCGCGGTGGCCGACGCCCTCTCGCCCGGCGTTGCGAGCTGCCGCGTGGTGGTCCAACTCGACGGCGCGATGTCGACCGCCGCGTATCAGACCGGCACCGAGTTCATCCTCGGCCGCTGTGCGGATATCCTGCGTGCCACCACGATCCGGCTGCCGGCGCCCCTGTACGCGGACCCCTCGACCGTGGTGTCGATGCGGAGCGACTCGCTGATCTCCCGCACGCTCGAGGCCGGCAGGCGTGCCGACGTGATGCTGTTCGGCGTCGGCGCCGTGTCGACGTCGACCACGTTGTTCGAAGGCAGCTTCGTCGACACCAAGATGCTCGACGAGCTCATCTCCCTCGGTGCGGTGGGCGAGATCGGCGGCCGGTTCTTCGACGCCGATGGCACGCCCGTCGACACCGAACTGCAGCAGCGCGCCGTTTCGGTACCTCTCGAAGACATCCGCGCCTGCGGGAAGACCATCCTGATCTCGAGCGGCGTCACCAAGCACCACGCCACCCTCGGGGCGTTGCGCGGCAAGCTCGCGCGACTGCTGGTTTGTGACATCGATTGTGCCCGATGGCTATTGGCACAGTGAAAGGTGAGGTAAAGGTGAGAGCGCTACAGAGACTGGGAGCGTGTGTCGCGGCCGCCGGGCTGGTGTTGACGGCAGGCTGCGCCGGTGCCGGAACATTCGGCGCATCCGAGAAGACCGTCACCATCGCGATGGTGTCGAACTCGCAGATGACCGACGCCCGTTCGCTGGCCCACAAGTTCGAGGAGGCCAACCCGGACATCAATCTGCGGTTCATCACCCTGTCCGAGAACCAGGCCAGGGCCAAGATCACCGCATCCACGTCGATGGGCGGTGGCGAGTTCGACGTGGTGATGATCAGCAACTACGAGACCCCGCAGTGGGCCGAAAACGGTTGGCTCGTCAACCTTGCCGACTACATCAAGAACACCCCCGGCTACGACCAGAACGACTTCATTCCGTCGCTGCGGGAATCTTTGTCCTACAAGGGCGATATGTACTCGGTGCCGTTCTACGGTGAGTCCTCGTTCCTGATGTACCGCAAGGATCTGATGGAGCAGGCCGGCATCACCATGCCGCGGAACCCGACCTGGCAGCAGGTTGCCGACGCGGCGGCCAAGCTCAACAGCCGGGACATGGTGGGCATCTGCCTGCGCGGCAAGCCCGGCTGGGGCGAGGTGCTGGCGCCGCTGGACACCGTCATCAACACCTTCGGCGGTCGCTGGTACGACGACCAGTGGAATGCGCAGCTCACCAGCCCGGAGGTCAAGAAGGCGGTCAACTTCTACGTCGACACTGTTGAGAAATACGGCGAACCTGGCGCGGCGACGAGCGGATTCGGCGAATGCGCGACACAGTTCTCGCAGGGCCGCGCCGCAATGTGGTACGACGCCACGTCCGCAACGTCGGTGGTCGAGGATCCCAAGTCATCGACCGTCGTCGGCAAGGTCGACTACGCGTTGGCCCCGATGGTCGAAAAGCCCAATTCCGGGTGGCTCTACACCTGGTCGCTCGGCATCCCGAAGAGCAGCGACAAGAAGGACGCCGCGTGGAAGTTCATCGCGTGGATGACAGACAAGAACTACATTCAGTTGGTCGGCAAGGAACTCGGCTGGGAGCACGTGCCGCCCGGTAGCCGGCTGTCGACGTACCAGATCCCTCAGTACCAAGAGGTGTCGAAGGCGTACGCACAGGCGACGCTCGACTCGATTGAGGGCGCCAACCCGTTGAAGCCCACCGTTCAGCCGGTGCCCTATACCGGGATTCAGTTCCTGGCCATTCCGGAGTTCCAGGATTTGGGCACTCGGGTGAGCCAGCAGATCAGCGCGGCCATCGCGGGCCAGAAATCGGCCAACGATGCGCTCGAGCAGTCTCAGAAATATGCAGAGGTCGTCGGCCGCACCTATCAGGAGAAGTCATGACAACGCTTGAGC
>JBKOYU010000300.1:0-6961 GCA_046725575.1 Actinomycetota bacterium
GCCCTCGCGATCGCGGGGCTGCCAGTCGCGTCGGATGCCGTCGAAACGTACACGCGGGCACTGCGTCAGGTCGATCTCAGCGACCCGGGCCAGGTGTACTGGGTGGGCCGCGCGACCCTGTGTCGCGGCCCGGACGACATCTCGCGCTACGACCTGGTGTTCGAGAGCTGGTTCGGGGGAACGGTGCCCACCCTCGCACCACAGCGGGCCCGGCGGCAACGTCGCTCCCGCAACGCTGCGCTGGACGCCACCGGTGCCGCCGACACCGGAGGTGAGGAGCCGCGACTGCGCGTCGCTGCCGACGACACCGAGATACTGCGGCACCGCGATATCGCCGAACTGACCGCAGCCGAACTGGCGCACCTCGCCGAGCTCATCGCCGCTCTGCATCCACGCCCCGCGACGCGCCCCGCCTTGCGGCTGCGGCCGTCCCGTCGGGGCCGCATCGACCCGCGGCGCACCGTGCGCCACATGCTCGCCGCGGGCGGCGAACCCGTGCGGCCCCGGCACCACCGCAAGGCCACCAGGCCGCGCCGAACCGTGCTGCTGCTGGACGTATCCGGCTCGATGAGCCCGTACGCGGATGCCCTCCTGCGCTTCGCGCACGTCGTCGCCCGCACCAACCGGGCCACCGAGGTGTTCTCACTGGGCACCCGCATGACCCGGCTGTCGCGGGCACTGCGCATTCGCGATCCCGAATTGGCACTGACCGCCGCGGGCCGGGCGGTGCCCGACTGGGCAGGCGGCACCCGGCTGGGTGAGACGATGCGCGCGTTCCTTGACCGCTGGGGCCGACGCGGCCTGGCCCGTGGCGCCGTCGTGGTGATCTTCTCGGACGGGTGGGAGCGCGGCGACCCGGTCTTGCTCGCAGACCAGATGGCTGCGCTGCGGCGGCTCGCCCATGCGGTGCTGTGGGTGAACCCGCATGCCGGCGTGGACGGCTATCAGCCGGTGCAGTCGGGGATCGCGGCCGCGCTGCCGTTCACCGATCGGTTGCTCGCGGGCCACAGCCTAGCGACGCTACAGGATTTGCTCGACGAGATCGGGAACGCCTGACTCGAGGCTGGCAGTCAGGTTGCCCCAGAAACGTTTTCGCCAATTCGGGCGTTCTCGGCCGCCAGCCAGAGCAGAGTAGGCCTATGCGCATCTCTGTCACTGTCGATGGAACGACTTATAGCGACGACGTGGAGCCGCGGCTTCTCCTCGTGCATTACCTGCGTGACCGGCTCGGCAAGGTCGGAACCGTGGTCGGCTGCGACACCAGCAACTGTGGCGCGTGCACCGTTCACCTCAACGGCTACAGCGTCAAGTCCTGCTCGGTGCTCGCCGTGCAAGCCGATGGCGGCGACGTCATGACCGTCGAGGGCCTGTCTCGAGACGACGGGACGCTGCACCCTGTCCAGGAAGCATTCCGCGACAACCACGCGTTGCAATGCGGCTTCTGCACGCCCGGCATGATCATGCAGACCATCGATCTCCTCGCCGAAAATCCCGACCCGGATGAAGCGGCGGTTCGGTTGGGCCTCGAAGGCAACCTGTGCCGCTGCACCGGATACCAGAACATCGTCAGAGCGGTGCAGGATGCGGCCCAGCGGCTGCGTGGCACCGCGGCCGGTGACACCCCGAAAGCCGTTGCCGCCAAGGCCGATACAGCGGGAGGTGTGCGATGACAGCCACGGCCGAACCCGAAATCGGCAGGGCACGGCTGCGTAAGGAAGACGAACACCTGATCACCGGCCGCACCCGGTGGACCGACAACATCGTGTTGCCCGGGATGCAGCACCTGGCCATTCTGCGCAGTCCGGTCGCGCATGCCCGCATCACCGGCATCGACACCACCGCAGCGCGCAGCATGCCCGGCGTCGTCGCGGTCTTCACCGGCGCCGACCTCGCCGCCGAGCAAGGCAGCCTGCCCAATGCGTGGCAGATCACCGAAGACATGAAAGCACCGCCTGCCCCTTCTCTCGCCGTGGACACGGTGAACTTCGCCGGCGAAGCCGTGGCCGTCGTGGTGGCCCGCAGCAGCTACGAAGCGCAGGATGCGCTCGAGGGAATCGACGTCGACTACGACGACCTGCCGGTGGTGCTCGACCTCGCGGCCGCGGCCGCCGACGGCGCGGAGTTGGTGCATCCCGATCTCGGCACGAACGTCAGCGCGGTGTGGACGTTCGACTCCGCGGAGGCCGGCACGGGTGGCGATGTCGAAGACGCCATCCGCGACGCCGAAGTGCTGTTGCAGCGCACCTTCCGGCAGCAGCGGCTCATTCCGGCGTTCATGGAACCCCGCTCGGTGGTGGTCGACCCGACCAGCCCGCAGCTCACCGTGTGGTCAGCCACGCAGATCCCGCACATCCTGCGGCTCATGCTGGCGATGACGTTGGAGATCCCGGAGCACAAGGTGCGCGTCATCGCCCCCGATGTCGGCGGCGGATTCGGCGGCAAGCTGCAAGTGACGCCGGAGGAGGTGATCGCACTGCTCGTCGCGCGCCGGCTCGGCAAGCCGGTCAAGTACACCGAGTCCCGCAGCGAATCCATGCTCGCGGCACACCACGGACGGGACCAGATCCAGAAGCTGACGCTCGCCGCCCGCCGCGACGGCACCGTGACCGGCATGAAGGTGGAACTGCTCGCCGACATGGGCGCCTACCTACGGCTGGTGACTTCGGGTATCCCGATCCTGGGCGCGTTCATGTTCAACGGCATCTACAAGTTCCCGTCGTATCACTTCACATGCACCAACGTCTTCACCAACAAGGTGCCGACGGACGCCTACCGCGGCGCCGGTCGGCCGGAGGCGACGTTCGCCATCGAACGGATGATGGACGAACTCGCCGCCGAGCTGGGCCGTGACCCGCTCGAGCTGCGGGCGCAGAACTGGATCACCCACGACGAGTTCCCGTTCGACACCGTCGCGGGGTTGACCTACGACTCCGGCAACTACGAGGCCGCCACCGCACAGGCACGGGAGTTGTTCGACTACGACGGGTTGCGGCGCGAACAAGCCGAGCGCCGCGAGCGCCAGGACCCGGTGCAGCTCGGCATCGGGATATCGACGTTCACCGAGATGTGCGGCCTTGCCCCTTCGCGGGTTCTCGGTTCACTGTCGTACGGGGCTGGCGGCTGGGAGCATGCGGCTATCCGCATGCTGCCGACCGGCAAGGTCGAAGTCGTCACCGGCACGTCACCGCACGGTCAGGGCCACGAGACGGCGTGGAGCCAGATCGTCGCCGACCAACTCGGCGTCCCGTTCGAAGACGTCGAGATCCTGCACGGCGACACGCAAGCCTCGCCGCGCGGCCTGGACACCTACGGGTCCCGATCACTTGCGGTCGGTGCGATGGCGGTGGTCAAGGCTGCAGAGAAGGTGATCGCCAAGGCGAAGCCGTTCGCGGCGCACATGATGGAGTGCGCGGAGGACGACCTCGAGTTCGCCGAGGGACGGTTCCGCGTGACGGGCACCGAGAAGGCCGTCACGCTCGCCGACGTCGCCCTCGCGGTGTTCGCCGCGCACGACCTGCCCGACGGTCTGGAACCGAACCTGGATTCCGAAGCGACGTACGACCCGGAGAACTTCTCGTTCCCGCACGGCACCCATCTGTGCGCGACGGAAGTCGACACCGAGACCGGACAGGTGCGGATCCGCTCCTACGTCTGCGTCGACGACATCGGGCACGTGGTCAACCCGCTGATCGTGGACGGACAGGTGCACGGCGGACTCGCCCAGGGCATCGCGCAGGCCCTGTACGAGGAGGCCGTGCACGACGAGTCGGGCACGCTGCTGTCGGGCTCGTTCGCCGAATACCTGCTGCCGTCGGCGGCCGATCTGCCGTGGTTCACGACCGGACGAACCGAAACTCCGGCCACCACCAACCCGCTCGGCGTCAAGGGCGTCGGTGAGGCGGGGACGATCGCCTCCACTCCGGCCGTGGTCAACGCCGTGATCGATGCGGTGCGCCATCTCGGGGTCAGCGACATCGAAATGCCTTGCAGCCCAATGCGGGTCTGGCAGGCTATCCAAACCGCCAAGGGAGGCGCCCGATGATCCCGTCGGATTTTGATTACGTTGCGCCGACCACCGTCGACGAAGCGGTGGCGGCACTCGCGCAAGCCGGCGAGGACGCCAAGGTCATCGCTGGCGGACAGAGTCTGATGCCGGTGTTGCGGCTGCGGCTCGCCGCACCGACCATGCTCGTCGACCTCGGCCGGATCGACGACCTCCGCGGCGTGCGCGAGGACGGCGACAGCCTGGTGATCGGCGCGATGACCACCTATTACGACCTGCTGCGCAACCCGCTCGTCCACAAGCACGCGCTGCTGCTTGCGGACGCGACCGCGACCGTCGCGGACCCGCAGATCCGGCACCGCGGGACGCTGGGCGGCGGGATTGCTCACGCGGATCCCGCGGGTGACCTGTGCGCACCCGTGCTGGCCTTGGACGCCACGATGACGATCGCCGGCCCGTCCGGCCGGCGCAGCATTCCGGCCGCGGAGTTCTTCGTGGACTACTTCACCACCGCACTGCAACCCGACGAGATCCTCACGGAGGTGCGAATTCCCAAGCACACCGATTGGGCGGCGCACTACGAGAAGCTCAACCGGGTGGCGCAAGCCTGGTCGATCGTGGCGGTGGCCGCGACCGTCGAGGTCGACGGCGGGGTGATCAGGCAGGCCCGAGTCGCGCTGACGAACATGGCGTCGGTGCCGGTGCGTGCTCGCGGCGTCGAGGAGGCGTTGGTTGGTCAGGCCGCGAACGCGGACTCCATCCGGGCGGCGGCCGAACGCGCCGCCGAAGGCACCAACCCGATCAGCGACGGCAACGCCGACGCCGACTATCGCAGCCACCTTGCGAAGGTCCTGACGCGGCGGGCCGTTGCGACGGCCGTCGGCACCTAACCACTCCTCGGAAGGGCACCCCCATGCAGCTGGAACACCACCTGTCCGTCCCCGCCCCCATTGACGTGGTGTGGCCGGCGCTGCTCGACCCCGAGCGGGTGGCGCCGTGCGTGCCAGGCGCCACGCTCACCGGGGTCGACGGCGATTCGTTCACCGGCACCGTCAAGGTCAAGGTCGGCCCGATCATGCTGCTGTACAAGGGAACCGGCACGTTCACCGAGCAGGACGAGCAGGCCCGTCGCGCCGTGCTCAAGGCCTCGGCAAAGGACACCCGCGGCAATGGCACGGTGAACGCGACCGTCACGCTCACGCTCACCGCGGAGGGAGACCACACCGCCGGCGTCGTCGCCACGGATCTGTCCATCACCGGCAAGCCCGCCCAGTTCGGTCGCGGCATGATCGCGGAGGTCGGCGGAAAGATCATCGAGCAGTTCTCCGCCTGCCTATCGGAGAAGCTCGCCGTCGCTGACACGGAGCCCGAATCGGAGTCGGGCGGAGAACCGGCGACGGCGCAGCCTTCGGAGGCCGAGCCCCTCAATCTGGTCCACTATGCGAGGCGCTCGGCCCTGAAGCGGGTCGGCCCGCTGATCGCGGCGGCCACGTTGGTGCTGATCATCGGCGCTCTGGTGCGACGCCTGCGGTCGCGCGACTGACCGGCCCGGCAAGAATGGGTCTGTGGACGACGACGACCCGTATCTGTGGCTTGAGGACATTGCCGGCGATGACGCACTGGACTGGGTGCGCAGGCACAACGAGCCGACAATGGCCGAGCTGGGCGGTGACCAATTCGAGCAGATGCGCGCCGAAGCGCTGGAGGTGCTGGACACCGACGCACGCATCCCGTACGTCCGGCGCCGCGGCGAGTACCTGTGCAACTTCTGGCGCGACGCGCAGAACCCGCGCGGGCTGTGGCGACGTACCACGCTGGACAGCTACCGCACGCAAGAGCCGGAGTGGGACGTCCTCATCGATCTCGATGAACTGGCGCGCGCCGACGACGAGAACTGGGTATGGGCGGGTGTCGAAGTCATCGAACCCGACTACACCCTGGCGTTGATCGAACTGTCACGCGGCGGCGCAGACGCGGCGGTCGTGCGCGAATTCAACATGGAGACACGCGAATTCGTCACTGACGGCTTCCAGCTGCCGGAGGCCAAGTCGGGCGTCTCGTGGGAGGACCGCGACACCGTGCTGGTGGGCACCGACTTCGGCGAAGGCTCGCTGACCGAATCCGGCTACCCGCGAATCGTCAAGCGCTGGCGGCGCGGACAACCGCTGGAGGATGCGCAGACGCTGTTCTCGGGTGCCCCGGCCGACGTGAGTGTCGGCGGCGGGTACGACAGGACGCCGGGTTTCGAGCGGCTCCTGATCACCCGGTCCCTGGACTTTTTCAACCGCGAACGCTACGAGCTACGCGGCGACGAGTTGATCCGGATCGACGTGCCCACCGACGCCAACATCTCGATCCACCGTGAGTGGCTGCTGATCCGGCCGCGCACCGAGTGGGCGGTGGGAACGACGCTCTACCCGCCGGGATCGCTGCTGGCCGCTAAGTACGACGAATTCCTGGACGGCACTAGCGAATTGAGCGTCGTTTTCGAACCCGACGAACACACCAGCCTGCAGACCTTCTCGTGGACCCGGGACCACCTCGTGCTCGTCACGCTCGTCGACGTCGCAAGCCGGGTGGAAATCGTCACCCCTGGCTCGTGGCAGCGTGCGCCGATCGCAGGCATCCCGCCGAACACCAACACTGTGCTGGTCGATGTCGATGAGTATGGCGACGAAATGCTCCTGGACTCCAGCGGTTTCACCTCGCCGTCTCGACTGCTGTGGGGTCGGGCCGGCGATGAAGTAACAGAGATCAAGAGCGCACCCACCTTCTTCGACGCGGCCGACATCGAGGTCACTCAGAACTTCGTCGCGTCGGCCGACGGCACGATGATCCCGTACTTCGTCGTCGGACACCGTGATTCGACGGGACCGGGCAAGACCTTGTTGAGCGGGTACGGCGGTTTCGAGAACTCAAGCGTGCCTGGGTACGGCGGTGTGCTGGGCAGGCTGTGGC